>NZ_JANSJJ010000079.1:0-46722 GCF_047502715.1 Synechococcus sp. H55.10 | reverse complement strand
GGTCGCTGTAAACCGGCCCAGAGGCCCGTGGTTGGCTTGCCAACTGCAGGGCTACGGAAAGCCCGCTCCGTACCGCTTAGCGGTCGGAGTCAGGTAGTTTACTTTCGGTGATAGAATCACAGCACGCTAGGAGTGTCTGGGGGTTTTGCCCCAGGCTGAGATTACATCCTCAGAACCTGATCTGGGTCATACCAGCGTAGGAAAGCGAGCACTGGAGTTGACAACATGCGCAGCGAATGGGTTGCCCGCCGGCGTGGGCAAGCAAATGTAACGCAAATGCACTTTGCCCGGCAGGGCGTGATTACAGAAGAGATGGACTACGTGGCTCGGCGGGAAAACCTGCCACCGGAGCTGATCCGCTCAGAGGTGGCGCGGGGCCGCATGATCATCCCTGCCAATATTCATCACACCAACCTAGAGCCGATGTGCATCGGGATCGCCTCCCGCTGCAAAGTCAATGCCAACATCGGCGCTTCCCCCACTTCCTCTGGGTTGGCCGAGGAGCTGGAAAAGCTGAAATTGGCCATCAAATACGGCGCCGATACCGTTATGGATCTGTCCACCGGCGGCGGCGACTTGGACGAAATTCGCACGGCCATTATCCAAGCTTCTCCGGTGCCCATTGGCACGGTGCCGATCTACCAGGCCCTGGAAAGTGTGCATGGCCATGTCGAAAAACTCTCGGCAGAGGATATCTTGCACATCATCGAAAAGCAGGCCCGGCAGGGGGTGGACTACATGACCATCCATGCCGGGATCCTGATCCAACACTTGCCGTTGGTGCGCAACCGTCTAACCGGAATTGTCTCTCGCGGAGGCGGGATCCTGGCCCGTTGGATGTTGGCCCACCACAAGCAAAACCCGCTCTACACCCACTTCCGCGACATCATCGAGATTTTCAAGAAATACGATGTCTCTTTTAGTCTGGGAGATTCCTTGCGGCCCGGATGTCTGCACGATGCTTCTGACGAGGCCCAGATGGCGGAGTTGAAAACCCTGGGCCAGTTGACCCGCCTGGCCTGGGAACACGATGTGCAGGTGATGGTGGAAGGGCCTGGGCACGTGCCGATGGATCAAATTGAGTTTAACGTGCGCAAGCAAATGGAGGAGTGCGACGAGGCTCCTTTCTACGTTTTGGGGCCGCTGGTAACCGATATTGCCGCCGGCTATGACCACATCAGCTCTGCCATTGGGGCGGCCTTGGCCGGCTGGTACGGGGCAGCGATGCTCTGCTACGTAACCCCCAAAGAACACCTGGGCTTGCCCAATGCCGAGGATGTGCGCAACGGCCTCATTGCCTACAAAATTGCCGCCCACGCTGCCGATATTGCCCGCCACCGTCCTGGGGCCAGGGATCGCGATGACGAAATGTCCAGAGCCCGCTACAACTTCGACTGGAACCGACAATTTGAGTTGTCTTTGGATCCAGAGCGGGCGCGCGAATATCACGACGAAACCTTGCCGGCAGATATCTACAAAACGGCGGAGTTTTGCTCGATGTGCGGGCCGAAGTTCTGCCCCATGCAAACCAAAATGGATGCAGAAGCTTTGAGCGAGCTAGAACGATTCCTGGCCACCCAGCCAACAGCCTAAGCGTTGGCCTGGCCTTGGCTTGACATGAGGTTGAAATTGATTAGATCCCATCTCTGCTCGCTGGGGAGTGGAGAGGGGCTCCTCCCCCAAGCTATGCTGGATTACAGGAGAACCCTTGCAGTTGGCTCCATTGAGCAGAGAGAGAACCATGGCACTTAGGCAACTCGGGCATGTCGCCATCCGGGTAGAAGACATCCCCAAGGCAGTGGAGTTCTACCAAAAGTTGGGCATGGTCAATGTCTGGCAGGATCCCGACTGGGCCTACATGAAGGCCGGCGAGGATGGGCTGGCGCTATTGGGGCCGGGCTACCGCGCAGCAGGGCCGCACTTTGGCTTTGTCTTCGATAACCTGGAGGAGCTCCAGCAAGAGCACCAGCGCCTGAAATCCCAAGGCATTCGGGTAGGAGAAATCCACAGCCATCGGGATGGCACTGCCTCTTTCTACGGTAAGGATCCCTACGGCAACCTGTTTGAATTTTTGTATGAGCCTGCAGGAACATTTGACCAAGCTAGGGCGGCTCAGGCAACAGGTTGACCGGGCCGGTTGAGGCCGTTAACCTGCGTACCTTTGGTTCGTCCGGCTTGCAAGAGCAAAGGGATCCTCCCTGTCGAGAGGATCTCCTTTTTGTCTGGCCTTGGGCACGCCATTTGCCCGATTTGAGCCAGTAGGGTCAACCGCCAGATCTGCTAGAGGTTTGCACGTACAAAATCACCAGGAAGATGGCGGGCACCAAAACGACCAAGAGAGTGGCCAAGATGCCCAGGTAATTCGTCTCCATAGCTCCAACTGCCACAAGCCTAACTGGCAGTCAGCATACCACTCTTTAGGTACGGCTTGCCCAAAGAGAAAATGGGCGTTAGGGCTTCGTTTTGACGGCAATATCCCCCAGCACTTTGGTCTGGCAGGCGAGGCGGTAGCTATCCGGTTTGCGCTTGAGCTTGCGGTTTTCTGCCTCGGTGCGAGGGGAGAGGTTCTCGGATCCCTCGACGATCTCCACCACGCAGGTGCCACATTGACCGTTGCCGCCGCAGTTGAGCAGCTTGGCCATCATCTTGTAGAGGTCGATCTGATTCTCCAGCGCCTTCAAGCGCAGGTTAGCGCCTTCCGCGACGACGACCTCTCGATTCTCGTTGACAAAGCGAATCGTTGCCATATCCTTGCCAGAAACCACGACACTTTCAGACTGAGCCAGGGAAGTACCGGCGTTTGCTAAGTATTGTTACATTTTAAGTCATATTTTTAATCTCCGGCGAGAGATCTGGGAAGATGATGCCAAATAAGACGGCATCCTGGCTGAAGCCGCTCAGGTCGGTAGCGTTTCGTTATACTGTTTGATGCCCGTGATAGAAATTCTGAGAGCGATATCCCCCTTGGGTGCGCTCGTTGGCTCAAGCGGGTGCGGCACTCCTCGACCCTGAAGAAACTGCTCAGGTCAGGATCCCAGGTGAAGATGTCGGCTTAATGGTTTGACTGGATATTGCGTAAGTGTTGGAGAACGTGGAGGACCGAGCTTTATGGGACTACCGTGGTATCGGGTCCATACGGTTGTACTGAATGACCCAGGTCGCCTGATTGCGGTGCATCTGATGCATACCGCTCTGGTAGCAGGTTGGGCCGGATCGATGGCGCTTTACGAGACGGCCATTTTTGATCCATCGGATCCTGTCCTGAATCCGATGTGGCGTCAGGGCATGTTTGTCATGCCATTCATGGTTCGCCTGGGGGTGGTCAACTCCTGGGGCGGCTGGAATATCTACGGCGAGAGCGTGGCCAATGCGGGCTTTTGGACGTTTGAAGGGGTAGCCACTGCCCACATCGTTTTGTCCGGATTGCTCTTCTTGGCTGCCTGTTGGCATTGGGTTTACTGGGATCTGGAGCTGTTCCGGGATCCCCGTACCGGCGAGCCGGCCTTGGACTTGCCGAAAATGTTTGGGATCCACCTGCTCTTGGCGGGGATCCTCTGCTTTGGGTTTGGCGCGTTTCACCTGACGGGGGTGTTTGGCCCAGGGATGTGGGTGAGCGATCCCTATGCGACGACAGGGCACGTCCAGCCAGTAGCACCCGAATGGGGGCCAGCCGGGTTTAACCCCTACAACGCTGGGGGTGTGGTGGCCCACCACATTGCTGCTGGCATTGTCGGCATTATTGCCGGCTTGTTTCACCTGACGGTACGCCCACCCCAGCGCCTCTATCGCGCTCTGCGGATGGGGAACATCGAGACGGTGCTGTCCAGCTCAATTGCCGCGGTGTTTTTTGCTGGTTTTGTGGTGGCCGGGACGATGTGGTATGGCAGTGCCACGACTCCTGTGGAGCTGTTTGGCCCTACTCGCTACCAATGGGATTCTGGCTATTTCAACCAGGAGATTAACCGGCGGGTGAATGCGGCTATGGAAGCCGGGATGACCCGCAGTGAGGCCTACGATTCTCTGCCCAAGTCGCTGCTCTTCTACGATTACGTGGGCAACAGCCCGGCCAAGGGGGGCCTGTTCCGGGCCGGCCCCATGAACAAGGGAGACGGCATTGCCATCGAGTGGCTGGGCTACCCGGTGTTCCGGGATCGCGAAGGGCGAGAGCTGACGGTGCAGCGCATGCCCAACTTCTTCGAGACCTTCCCGGTCATCTTGCGCGATGCCGATGGCGTGGTGCGGGCGGACATTCCCTTCCGCCGGGCCGAGTCGCGCTACAGCTTTGAGCAGGTGGGCGTGACCGTGGAGTTCTACGGCGGCAAACTGGACGGCCAGGTGTTTACCGACCCGGCAACCGTTAAGAAGTATGCCCGCCAAGCCCAATTGGGTCAGCTCTTCGAGTTCGACCGAGAAACCCCCAAAGCCGACGGCACCTTCCACACCAGTCCCCGCGGTTGGTTTACCTTTGCCCATGCGGTCTTTGCGCTGCTGTTCTTCTTCGGCCACATCTGGCACGGCGCCCGCACCCTCTTCCGGGATGTGTTTGCCGGTATTGACCCGAACATGAGCGAGGAAATGGTGGAATTCGGTGTCTTCCAAAAAGTGGGGGATCCCACCACGCGCAAGGTGCAAGAAGCGTAAGGCTTTCTCGCGGGATGACCGTCGGCACTCTGTTTCTCTTGGGAGATGGGGTGCTGGCGTCTCCAAGCTAATCTGGAATTAAGCCCCCTTAGAATTTTGATTTGGAGGTCGGTATGGAAGCCATCACCTACACCTTTATTCTGTTTTTGACCTTGGGCCTTCTGTTTTTTGCCGTCGCCTTTCGCGAAACTCCTAGGATTCAGAAGAAGTAATCTGCGCTAGGGGCTGCTGTTGTCGGCTTGCCGAGGGCGTTAGCGGATTGAGGCGGCCCAAAGAGACGGCAGTTGTACCCCGTACAAGGCCGGAAAAATCCCCGGCCTTGTTTTGTTTTCAGATGGCGCTCGGTTCCAGGCTGGTAGAGTATCCCCCAGGCAACCCAGCAAAGCTGTTTTCAAAACGGTAGCTGTCCTCTCCTGCTGGCAGAGGGGGTAGCTGCTGGTGCTGCTTTATTGAGATTGCTATCAGTATCTTAGAGGGGGAGCCCTTGGCCCACTGCTCAAATAGGATCGCTAGAATTGCTTCGGGATGGTTTCCAGAACTATGGGGATTGCCGGGGCTTGAGTTCGCAACTAAGTCAACTTTAGGTTAGCGATGGCAACAGTGCTGCTGGTGGAAGACGATCCAATTAACGCCCGCGTTTTCGACAAAGTGTTGCGGCGGCGAGGCGGGTTTGAGGTCTTTCACAGCCAGGATGTGGAGGAAATCCTACGGCTGGCGCAGGCGCGCGAGGTGGACGTGATTTTGCTGGATGTCTCCCTCTCTCAAAGCACCTTTCGCGGCGAGGCAGTAGACGGGATCCGCATTGCCCAACTGCTGAAGGGGGATCCCAAAAGCCGCTCCATTCCCATCATTTTGGTGACGGCCCACGCCATGCGGGGCGACCGCGAGGCCTTTTTGGCCCAGAGCGGGGCCGATGGCTACATCGCCAAGCCGGTGGTGGATCACGAGGAGATGGTGAACCAAGTGCGCCAGGTGTTGTTGCAGGCCCAGCAGTTCTAGTCAACTGGCAAGACTGGTTACGATGGACTGCCAGAAAGGGATCCCATCCTGCCCTGGCAAATCGGGATCTGCCGCCCGCTCCGGGTGGGGCATCAGGCCGAGGATGCGACCGCTGGGATCGCAAATGCCGGCAATGTTATCCACCGAGCCGTTGGGCGCGACCGGAGCATAGCGAAAGACGATCTGCCCCCTGTCTTGCAACTGCTTGAGGGTGTCGGCATCGCAGGTGTAGCGGCCTTCTCCATGGGCAATGGGCAGGGTCAGGGTGGCTCCGCCAGGGTAGGCCCTTGTCCACAGGAGATCCTGCCGTTCCACGCGGATCCCCACCCGGTCGCAGATAAAGTGCAGGTTGGCGTTGCGCACCAGCGCCCCCGGCAGCAGGCCGGCTTCTGTCAAGATCTGGAAGCCGTTGCAAATGCCCAAGACATAGCCCCCCCGCGCCACATGCTCGGCCAGGGATCCCATCACCGGCGCAAAGCGGGCGATGGCCCCGCAACGCAAATAATCCCCGTAGCTGAAGCCCCCCGGCAGCACCACCACATCCAGCCCTGACAAATCCGTCTCCCGGTGCCAGATCAACCGCGTTGGGCAGCCGCAAAGGCTGCGGGCCACCCAGGCTACGTCTCGGTCGCAATTAGACCCGGGAAAAACAACAATGCCAAACCTCACGCCGGCCATCGGGATCCCTTGAGAAAGCGTTATGTGAGAGAGAAGAAGAGGGTGGTGGATGTAGCCATTGTAAGATCCAGACCTAGGGGGATGATGGGGAAACCAACGTGGGCCATCAGGTTTTGGGGCTGGGTATTGCGGGGCTGGCGGCAGCGCGACTGTTGCGGGCCCAAGGGTATGAAGTGCTGGTTTGGGATGAGCAAGAGTCCCCTCTCCTGCGGCAGCGGCAGGCCGAGTTGAGCCAGGAAGGGATCCCCGTTCGGCTGGGGGAGCCTTTTCAACTGGCAACAGGAGTGGAGCAGGTGGTGGTCAGTCCGGGCATTGCCTGGGATCACCCGCTGCTGCAGGCGGCGCGTCAACAGGGGATCGAGGTGGTGGGGGAAGCGGAGCTGGCCTGGCGCTACCTTGAGCACCTGCCTTGGGTGGGGATCACCGGCACCAACGGCAAAAGCACCACCACGGCGCTGGTGGCGGAGATGTTCAAAGCCGCGGGGCTAGAAGGGATCCCCTGCGGCAATATCGGCCTTCCCCTCTCTCAGGTGGCTTTGGAAACGCTCCAGGGAAAGCTAGAGCCGGATTGGATCGTGGCGGAGCTGAGCAGCTATCAGTTGGAAGCCAGCAGCCGCCTCATGAGCAGTACGCCTGGGGGGCCGCCGCGCATTGGGGTGTGGACCACCTTCACTCCCGATCACTTGGAACGGCACGGGACGCTGGAGCGCTATGCCGGCTTCAAGGCTCGCCTCTTGGATCGGGCCCAGTGGCGGGTCGTGAATGGCGAGGATCCCTACCTGTGCCGCCGCCGACAGGACTGGGAAAACACCTATTGGATTTCCCTTGTTGCTGGACAACGGGATCCCACTGCATTCGTTGACCTGCGGGAAAGCCGCCTCTATATCCAGGGGGAAGCGGTGGCGGAGTTGGGAGACTTTGCAGAACGCTGCCCCGGCCAACACAATCTGCAAAACCTGCTCTTGGCGGCAGCAGCAGCGCGTCTGGCCGGGATCCCCAACGCCGCCATTCAAAAAGCCATCCGATCCTTTGCCGGCATGCCCCATCGGCTGGAGCGGGTGGCGCAAATCCAGATGGGATCCACCCTCATCCGCTTCGTCAACGACAGCAAGGCCACCAACTACGAGGCCGGCTGGGTGGCGCTCAACGCCCTCCCCCCACCCATTGTTTTGATTGCCGGGGGAAGGGCCAAGCAGGGGGATCCCGCCGCCTGGCTGCAGTTGATTCGGGCCAAGGTGGCGCGGGTGCTGCTGATTGGAGAGGCTGGCCCCACTCTGGCCGCGGCCCTCAAGGGGATCCACTATACTGACGTTGAGCTCGTGCCAACCCTAGATCTAGCTGTGGAAAGGGCCTTGGCAGCGGCCTGTTCCCTCTCGCGTCAGCGGGACGGAGCCCCTGCTCAACCCATCACCGTTTTGCTGTCTCCCGCCTGCGCCAGTTTCGACCAGTACTCCAGCTTTGAACACCGTGGCAACCATTTCCGAGCCTGCTGCCAAGCCCTCCAGGGATCCCTGGAATGCTGAAGCTCGCTGGCTGCGCTGGCTCACCCTGGTCTGGCTGGCTCTGGGGCTGATGATGCTGTTTTCTGCTTCCTACCCCGTGGCTCAGCGGATCAGTGGCGATGGCCTCTACTTTTTCAGGCGCCAATTGGTCTGGGCCGGGCTGGGGCTGAGTTGCTTTTCGGCTCTGGTGCGGATCCCCTTGCGGCGCTGGTTCCCCTGGGCCGGGATCCTCTGCTTGGTGGGAGTTGGCTTGGTGTGGGCCACCCAAGTGCCGGGGCTGGGGGTTTCCCGCCTGGAGGCCAGCCGCTGGCTGGACTTAAAGGTGATCCCGATTATCCAGCCTTCCGAATTGCTCAAGCCCCTGTTGGTGTTGCAGGGAGCCTGGGTCTTTGGCCGCTGGTTTCACCACCCGCTCTGGTTCCGCGTCTTGTGGGTGGGCATCTTCGCCTTTGCCCTCTTGGGGATCCTCGCCCAGCCCAACCTGGGCACCACGGCCATTTGTGGCCTTACCCTCTGGGTCATGGCTTGGGCTGCCGGGATCCCAGCTTTCTCCCTTCTGGCTACAGCGGGGCTGGGGATTCTGGCAACCGTGGCCAGCATTCTCAGCAAAGACTACCAACGGCGGCGCATCCTGGCTTTTTTGGATCCCTGGGGCAATGCCCAAGGGGATGGCTACCAGTTGGTGCAAAGCCTGTTGGCCATTGGCTCTGGCGGCCTGTGGGGCAAGGGGTATGGCCTTTCCCAGCAAAAGCTGTTTTATCTGCCCATCCAATACACCGACTTCATCTTCTCGGTGTACGCAGAGGAGTTCGGCTTGGCCGGATCCCTGTTCTTTCTGGGGCTGCTGACCTTCTATACCCTGCTGGGCTGGCGGGTGATGGGTCGCTGCCGAGAGTTGCCCATTCGCCTGGTAGCCTGCGGCTGCCTGATGTTTTTGGTGGGGCAGTCGCTAATGAATATCGGCGTGGTCACCGGGATCCTGCCCACCACAGGTGTGCCCCTGCCTTTGTTCAGCCATGGCGGCAGCTCTATTTTGGCAGGGCTGATCACAGCAGGATTGTTGGTGCGGGCAGCCCGCGAAGCAGGATGAAGGGATCCCTTCACCTAAGCCGCAAGCCCAGATGGGCAGGGAGCTCTATTTGAGATTTCCTAGTGGTTGATCTCTGCTTTAGTCCGGTTTCTCAATGCAGCACAACCCAAAGCCGATTGATACTGAGCCTAAATCCAGCCCATCTCATCCAAAACAAGGGTAAATACGGTCGCGCAACAGGCCACCCACAGCGACACATGAGCCGGCTGACCGTGGGCAATGCAAACACCGGCTGCCACTACAGCGCCCGCAGCAGCAGAAAAGGTGCGGCCTGCCCAATTGCCTTTAGAGGGCTTATCAGAAGAATTGAATTTGTTAAACATTTTTACAGCGGAAAGAGGATACAAAAGGAACACATCCCACAGCAAACTGCCTCAGATTATCACCCTCTAGCTCGACTCAAGAAGGATCCAAGGCCATTCTCAACATTTCTTCGCCTATACTTCAATCTTTCGTAAAATCGCGCTGAGATGCTCGTAATCGTCCCGCAACAGCGAGCTTAACTGCCGACCTGCCTGTAAAAGCCAGTTGCGATCCCAGTTCAGGATTCGGTAAGTCTGGCGAATCACGGCAGCCACCAGCTCATCGGTCGGGATCCCGTTGACCCGTAGCAGAGTACGCAAAAACTCGAAAGAGCGGCAAAACTCCCTGACCTCTGTATCGGAGCAGAGATAAACTGGCTGGTGAATCTGGGGAGGGCGTGGCGGCAGGTACTGGTAGACCCGCCCCCCACTGACAAAGCCGACAATGGCCGCGCGGAAATCGGTGCGCAACATGGCGAAAATTTGAGGCTGCTGCTCCCGCAACTCCTCAGGGGAAAGACCCAAAGCTCGGGTGCGGTGAATCGTGTCGATGGGCGCAATGGCGGCATAGCAAACCACTCCATAGATCGGGTTGCCGGTCTCCTCGTCTTGGGAGCGCGTCCAACTGCCGAGAGCAGGCATAGGCGGGAAGGTCAAGCGTTCCGGCTCGAAGCACTGGGCCACAAAGGTTGTGGTGTTGGCCTCCACCACTTCTGCAAAAGCAGCGGCGGGCTGGGGGGAGGTGGCCTTGGCTCTCATCGTTGTTTTGGACTTCTCAAGGGTTGCTGCTATAAAGGTTGGCAAACAGAAGTAGAACCCAGACCTTCAGGCCAGTAGAGAGATGGGATCTTTCCGGTTTTAAGACTTGTGAAGATAGAGGGGATCCACTCAGCCAATATTTTGCCCTTTTTACAAGGTTTTTCTCGTTCCCGGACGGCGAATCGGCAACCCAGCAGCTGATGAGATCCCTATTGCTAAGAAAGTTAGCCGACTTTGGAGATGCCTGTGTAATATATTTTTTCACACACTCCCGTGCAAATTGGCCATTCTGGGTATTAGCCATCCTAAGTATTGAGCAGTTGGCGAGCGGAGGGAGAAACCATGAATGCTCAGCAACGTGGCCAAATCATCGCTTCGGAGTGGATGATCGACAGCCAAAACCCGGTACACTCCATTTCTCGGCTCAAGCGGCGGGCGACCTATTCGGATGTAACCCTCTGGTGGTTGGTGGTGCAGCTAAACCTGATGGAGCAGAACTCCATTCGTACCGATCACCGCTAGGATTGGCAGCCCAAGAACAATCAACCATCGGAAAATCCCAGCCCAGGAGCATCCCCAATCCTAAATCCAACCTTAAAACTTAAAAGAAGCTTAAAAAAACAAAAAGAAGAGCTGAAGGTTGAGTCGAGTTGCTCCTCGAACACCAGCTCTTCTGGGCTAATTGAGGGATAGAGAACAACCGAGGTCTTGACCCCGTTTCAATCTTCCAGGGTCAGAGCCGCCACCTGGGCCGGTTGCACCGGCAAGAAAGGCCGCTGCACAATTTCAGTTGCCAACACACTGCGCAACTGAGCAGCTACCGCCACCGTCGTAACATCGTAGGTTTGGGTAGCCAGCCGCGGGTAGAGGCCAATGCCGAGAATCGGCAACAGCAGACAGAGAGCCACCGCCATTTCTCGCGGGCGCAGATCCCCCAGGTAGTCTTCCAACACCAAGCCGGGATCCTGAGCCCCGTAGAACACCTGCCGCAGCATAGAGAGCAAGTAAATGGGCGTCAGAATAATGCCCACTGCCGCCAGCAGAGCAATTCCTGCCTTGAAGGTCGGCGCATAGGCATCGCTGGTGATCAAGCCCAAGAACACCGTCAGCTCACCCACAAATCCGCTCATCCCGGGTAGCGCCAACGAGGCCAGGGATCCTGCTGTAAACAGGGCAAAAGCCTTTGGCATTTGCTTGGCCAACCCGCCCAACTTGTCGAGGGCAAGGGTATGGGTGCGCTCGTAGGTGATCCCTGTCAGGAAGAACAAAACTGCAGCGATCAGACCGTGGGAGATCATTTGCAAGAGGGCGCCGTTGATGCCCAACTCCGTGAAGGCAGAGATCCCGATCAACACAAAGCCCATATGGGCAATGGACGAATAGGCCAAGCGCCGCTTGAGGTGGTTTTGCCCAAAGGCGGCCAGCGCCCCGTAGATGATGTTCACCGTGCCCAACACCGCCAGCACCGGGGCAAAGTACACATGGGCCTCCGACAAGATGCCCACGTTCAGGCGGATGAGGCCGTAGCCCCCCATCTTGAGCAGCACCCCGGCCAGGATCATGGAAATGGGCGCCGAGGCTTCGCTATGAGCATCCGGCAGCCAGGTGTGAACTGGAAAAATCGGCAGCTTCACCCCAAAGGCAATCAGGAAAGCCGCATACACCAAGATCTGCAGTGCCAGCGGGTAGGATTTTGCGCTCAGCTCTGCCATCTCCAAGCTAAAGCCCTCGCCGTAGAAGGCCATCGCCAGGGATCCCACCAGAATAAAAATAGAGGCGGCAGCGGTGTAGAGGATGAACTTGGTGGCGGCGTACTGGCGCTGCGGCCCACCCCAAATGGCAATCAGCAGATAGACCGGCACCAGCTCGATCTCCCACATCAAGAAGAACAGGAGCAGATCCTGCGCCAGGAACACGCCCACCTGGGCGCCGTACATCAGCAGCAGCAGGAAGAAAAACAAACGCGGCTTGTGGGTGAGATTCCAAGCCGCCCCGATCGACAGGGTCGTAATCAAGCCCGAGAGCAACACCAGCGGAAAGGACAGGCCATCCACCGCCAGCGACCAGTGAAACCCGATCTGGGGCACCCAGGCGTAGCGCTCCGCCAGTTGCAGCGAAAAATCCTGCAGGTCGTAGTGCCGCGCAAAGACATAGACCATCAGACCCAAATCAAAAGCCCCCACAGCGAGGGCATACCAACGCGCCCAACGGCTCTGAGGGATCAAAGGGATCCCAAAGGCTGCCAGCAGCGGCAAGAGCACCAGGGCCGACAGCCAAGGAAACTCAAGAGGATTGCTCATGACCAGGAATAAATACTCATGCTCAATACCTCAATGATATGAAGCTATGTAAACAAATGGGAAGTGATATTTACAAAAAAGGCTGCTCTATTGCGCAGATCTCTGGAAGGGTTTCCCGATGTTAAGCATTGAGGATCCTCGAGGGTTGCTGGGCTCAGGTGGGTCGCTGATGCCTTCACACCCTTTTCGGGGTCGGCAGGATCCCTCAGCTCAAAAGAGCCAGCCCTGCCTGTAATCCGTCGGAACAGGCTGGAAACAGATCGGCGGCCTTTTGTAGCTGGGGTTTGCCCTGGATCTATTCGTCTTCGGCAAACACAAAGCGATGTAGCTCGTCCAGGGTGGGCTCTGGGCTTTCGAGGGCAAAGGTTACCGCATCTTCAATCGCAGCGCCAACCTCGGCGTGGATGGCCTGAAAGTCTGCCTCGGTCATCAAGTTGTGTTCCAATGCGTAGCGTTCCAGTCGTTGGATGGGATCCCGCTGCCGCCAGAACTCTTTTTCTTCCGGGCTGCGCAGCTCGTCAGGATCGGCGAGGGAATGGCCCCGGAAACGATAGGTGATGCACTCCAGCAGGGTGGGGCCTTCGCCGGCGCGGGCCCGGGCAATAGCTTGTTGGGCAGCCTCTCGCACCGCCAGCACGTCCATGCCGTCCACTTGGTAGCCGGGCATGCCAAAAGCAGGGCCCTTGAGGTAGATGTCGGTTACTGAAGTGGCCCGTTTGTGGGCCATGCCGATAGCCCAGAAGTTGTTTTCCACCACATAGAGGATGGGCAACTTCCAGAGGGCGGCCATGTTGAGACACTCGTAGAACTGGCCGTTGTTGCAGGCTCCATCCCCAAAGAAGCAGGCTGTCACCTGGTCGGTGCCGCGGTACTTGGCCGAAAAGGCCGCCCCTGTGGCCACCGGGATCCCCTCGGCCACAAAGGCATAGCCGCCCAAAAAGTTGTGCTCCGCCGAGAACAGGTGCATCGAGCCGCCGCGGCCCTTGCTGCAGCCGGTGGCCTTGCCGAACAGCTCCGCCATCACCGCCCGCGGGGGGATCCCGGCGCTGAGGGCATGCACGTGATCCCGGTAGGTGCTGCACACGTAGTCGGTGGGCTTGAGCGCCTTGATCACCCCCGTGGAAACAGCCTCTTGGCCGTTGTACAGGTGCACAAAGCCGAACATCTTGCCCTTGTAGTACATCTCGGCGCACTTGTCCTCAAACAGGCGGCCCAGCACCATGTCTTCATAGAGAAGGCGAGCCTCTTGGGCAGAAATGCGAGCAGTCGTAGAGCGAGAAGTAAGTTCTTGAACCATGCTGCAGTGCAACGAGTCAGGAATGTCCTAGGCGGTCAGCAGTGAGCTTTGCAGTTTGCCTATTATCTCATGCTCAAGGATCGCTTGTTGGGATTTGCCTGCCACCTTGCCCGTAAGTTCCACCCTGTAGGGCCAAGGGCAGTTGTTTGAGATCCAGGAGAGTTAAACTGAAGGGCTAGGGCAAGAGGCGTTTCCATTTTGCAGCAGCCGCATCAAGACTTCGTCGCGCAGACGCGAATCCCGAACACCAAGAGCGCAAGGATGAGGGCTTCTTCTGCCTTCGGATCGGACTTCGACCTGGAGCCGCGGGCAAGAGATATTTGGCCAACCAACGTGACGGGGTGCGCCTATGGGAGCCCGTTGGGTTAGCGGTTTTGCGGCGGTGCTGTTTGCCCTGACGGTCACCCTGCTAGGGGGCTGGTACTTCACGGCGGCCATGGGGCTAATCGTCTTTCTGGCCCAACTGGAGTTCTTTCGCTTGGTGCAGGCCAAGGGCAATGCACCGGCCATGCGCACCACCATGTTTTCCAGCCAAGTGCTGGTGATTTTGCAGCAGGTTAAGCCGGAGTGGACCAGCCCTGCTTTTATCGTGGCCGGTTCTGTGATCTGCTTTTATCTGCTTTTTAAGCCCAAGCTGGCCACCATCGCCGACATTGCCACCTCGATTTTGGGATTGTTTTACTGCGCGCTGTTGCCCAGCTTCTGGATTCGGGTCAGGGCTTTGTCTTTTTCCCAAGGACTGGGGGAAGGGCTGTGGATTACGCTGTTGGCTATTGGCTGTGTCATTGCTGCCGATGTAGCGGCCTACCTCTGTGGGCGGGCCTTTGGGCGCACCAAGCTCTCCCTCCTCAGCCCCAAGAAGACGGTGGAAGGGGCCGTGGCCGGGGTCGCAGCCAGCGTGGCCCTGGCCATGGCCGGAGCCTACTATCTGAACTGGCCCTGGCGCTGGTGGAGCGGCAGCGTGCTGGGGTTTTTGATTGGGCTAACGAGCCTGTTGGGCGACCTAACGGAATCGCTGATGAAGCGGGATGCCGGTGTCAAAGACTCCGGGGATCTCATCCCCGGCCACGGCGGCATTTTGGATCGGGGCGATAGCTACGTCTTTACCGGACCTCTAGTGTTTTACTTTATGGAATGCCTGGAATGGCTCAACGCCTATTTCAGCCGATAATTGCGATAATTCCCACCCCAGCCAAGAAGGTTCTAGACACAAGTTTTCGTTTAGAAGGTTGGACAATCTGTGCGCAATCCTCGTAGGAATGGTACGACCAAAGCTACCCTTGAAACGGAGAAATCTCTGGTCTTTTGGCTCTTCAGCTATCTCGTTCCCCAACTTTCTCTTGCTGCACTTCTAAGATGACCTGCCTGACATTTTCCAGACAGCAAAACCCCTGGGGGTTGTTGACCTGGCAGCCGCAGCGCCTGGCTTTGATGTGGGCGGCAATCTCGGCAAGAATGGCCTGGGGTGTTTTGGATCCCTGCAGCTCTTGCCGAATGCGCCTGCGGGTCCATGCAAAACAGTAGCAGACGGGCACGTCCTCGCCACTTTCTTTTTGAAAGACTGGCACCTTGAGGTCGTCAACCCCAAAGCTTTGACCTTGCTCAGAAAAATAAACAACAGGACAAACGGGATCCCGACAAAACGCGTAGCTGCTGTCCGCATCCAGTTGTGCCAAAGCTCGAGGGAACAGCAGGCTCTTCAGGGTAATCAGTTGAACCGGGATCCCTTGCTCCCCACTTTTTGGGCATAAGGGCTGCCAAGCATTAGCAAAAAATGGTGCAAGGGGTTCTCTTGTCATGAGTTATCGAGCTGTTGTTGAAAGATAGTGCAAGAAGAACTTTTCTCTTGCTCAGAAAACTTTTGTTGACACTTTTCAATGAGTGTCGACAACTCCCCTTTGAGTTCCTGCAGATGGGCAAGCGATTCATCAGTTTGTCTTTGCTTTTCGCTTGGCTCTATGGGCATCTGCCAACAGGGAAGGACCTGCCCACTGTCCTGAAGCAGTAGCGATTCTTTGAACTCGCCCGGTATGTGTAAGGCCCTCAATTTAAAATTGCCTGGCATTCGGGCCGCTCCAAAAACACTTCTGGCAAAATGGAATCCCCAAAGTACCCTGGCGGCGCAATCACTATGGCAAACCCCTTCAGATTCAACTCGGTTTCGTCGTAAACCACCAGTTGGCTGAAACCGGCGGCAGGATCCCCCTCCATATCGAGAATGCGGGCTTTTCGCTGGATAATCCAAGGGGTCTCCCCTTCTAGTTCAGAAGGGGCCAGAGGGCGATCTAGGCCAAACACGAACTCTCCACTTCGACCCACAAGAGTCCACTCTAAGCTATTGAGCTTCTCTGTACCTGCGAAGCAAAAGGCGTAATCGCTGTACGGAACAAAATACAGTCCTACCAGCCGGGATTGTTCATCAGGGTGGCTGCGGGCACTCAAGCAAGCCTCAAAACCCAGTAGAGAGGCTGGATCGACGGGCTGCCCATAACAAAGCAGGATGTCGTCTTTTGAGTGTTTCCACCACTCTTGTTGCGCGAAGGCAGGGATCCTACCGGATAAAGCCATTAGAACCATCAGGGCCGTTGCCGCCAATGATCTGTACATAGAGCCGCATCTGAACGCTGAGGATAGCAGTACCTTAGCCCAAAGCGCCTTTCTGCTGGGTGATCGGGATCAGCCTTACCCATCCCCAAAGGGCAAGGGGTTAGACTGCTACTCTATAAAGTGATTCATCCTTCTCAACCGTTGGCCTATTCTCCCCATGACTGCTGCACCTGCCCTCGCCCATCTGCCCAGCCAGTACAACCCCTTTGAGACCGAGCCGAAGTGGCAGCGCTTTTGGGAGGAAAAGGGGTTCTACGTAGCGGATCCCAAGGCGCCGGGAGAAGCCTTCAGCATGGTGCTGCCCCCGCCCAACGTCACCGGCAGCCTACACATGGGCCATGCCTTTGCCTTTACCCTGCCGGATGTGGTGGTGCGCTACAAGCGCATGCGCGGCTACAACGTCCTCTGGCTGCCCGGTACGGATCATGCCAGCATTGCCGTGCACACCATCCTGGAAAACCAACTGCGCCAGGAGGGCAAGAGCCGCTTTGACCTGGGCCGCGAGGCTTTTCTGGAGCGGGCCTGGGCCTGGAAGGAGCAATCCCAGGGCACCATCAAAAGCCAACTGCGGCGCCTGGGCCTGTCGCTGGACTGGACGCGGGATCGCTTTACCCTCGATGAGGGGCTGAGCCGGGCAGTTACGGAAGCCTTTGTCCGCCTCCACGAAGCAGGGCTAATCTATCGGGGCGAGTATTTGGTCAACTGGTGTCCGGCCACCCAGTCGGCAGTCTCCGACATCGAGGTGGACAACAAAGAGGTCAAGGGCCACCTCTGGCACTTCCGCTACCCCTTGGCCGCCGATCCCGGCCAGTACCTGGTGGTGGCCACCACCCGCCCCGAGACGATGCTGGGGGATACAGCCGTGGCGGTCCACCCGCAAGACGAGCGCTACCGCCATCTCATTGGCCAGTTTGTGCGGCTGCCCATCAAGGATCGCCTTATCCCCATCATCGCCGACGAGTACGTGGATCCCTCCTTTGGCTCCGGCTGTGTCAAAGTTACCCCAGCCCACGATCCCAACGACTTTGAGATGGGCCGGCGCCACCAGTTGCCCTTGATCAACATCCTCAACAAAGACGGCACCCTCAACGAGAACGGGGATCCCTTCACCGGCCTGGATCGCTTTGTTGCCCGCGAGAAGGTGGTGCAGTGGTTTGCCGAGCACGGCCTGCTGGAGAGGGTAGAAGAGTACACCCACAGCGTGCCCTACAGCGACCGTGGGGGTGTGCCCATCGAGCCGCTGCTCTCCATTCAGTGGTTTTGCGATGTTTCCAACATGGCGGCCCGCTGCTTGCAGGAGGAGCGAGAGCACCACAACCCCCGCTTTATCCCAGAGCGCTGGACCAAGGTTTACACCGGCTGGCTGGAGAAGCTGCGCCCCTGGTGCATCTCGCGACAACTGTGGTGGGGGCACCAGATCCCGGCCTGGTATCCGGTCATCGACGGCCAGATCCCTGCAGATCCCCAGGCCTTTGTGGTGGCCCGCAATGCCGAAGAGGCCTGGGCTAAGGCGCGGGAGAAGTTCGGCCCCGACGTGGAGCAGGTACAACAGGATTCCGACGTCCTGGACACCTGGTTCAGCTCCGCCCTCTGGCCTTTTTCTACGCTGGGCTGGCCGGAAGAGACGGAGGACTTCAAGCGCTACTACCCCAATTCCCTCATGTCCACGGGCTTCGACATTATCTTCTTCTGGGTGGCCCGCATGGCCATGATGGGAGTGCAGTTTACCGGCCAGATCCCCTTCAAGGATGTCTACATCAACGGCCTGGTGCGGGACGAGCAGGGGGCGAAAATGTCCAAGTCCAAGGGCAACGGCATCGATCCCATCGAGCTTTTGGACAAATACGGCACCGACGCCCTGCGCTACGCTCTGGTTAAAGAAGTGGTGGGGGCAGGGCAGGATATCCGCCTGGCCTACGACCGCAAGACCGGCGAGAGCGCCAGCGTGGAAGCAGCCCGCAACTTCGCCAACAAGATCTGGAACGCCTCCCGCTTTGTGCTCCTGAACCTGGAGGGGCAGACCCCCGCCCAACTGGGATCCCCGGCTCCGGAGGCGCTGGAGCTGGCCGATCGCTGGATCCTGTCGCGGCTGCACTCCACGGCCACCCAGGTTATCGAAGAGCTGGAAGCCTACGGCCTGGGCGAGGGGGCGCGGCTCTTGTATTCCCTGATTTGGGATGACTTCTGCGACTGGTACATCGAGCTGGCCAAGCCGCGGCTGCGGGGAGAAGACCCGACCTCCAAGCGCACGGCACAGCAGGTGTTGGCCACTGTGCTGGAGACCATCCTCCGGCTGCTGCACCCCTGGATGCCCCATATCACCGAAGAAGTCTGGCAGCTCCTCACCCAGGCCAACCAAACCACCTCCATCTCCGTCCAGCCCTATCCCGCCCCTGACCCTAACTGGGTTGACCCTCAACTGGAGCGGGAGTTCGGCCTGGTGATCCAGACCATCAGCAGCTTGCGCAACCTGCGGGCAGAGGCTGGCCTTAAGCCCCATCAAACCATCACGGCTCTGCTGGTTACCGAGGATCCCGACGAGCAGCGGATCCTCACCGCCGCTCAAGCCTACATCCGCGATCTGGCCAAGGCCGAGTCCCTAGAAATTACGGGATCCCTGGCCACGGAGCCCAAGCAGGTGGCGGCTGCCGTAGTGGGCACGGTGCAGGTGCTGGTGCCCTTGGCGGGGCTGGTGGATGTGGAGGCGCTGCGGGCTAAAGTGCAAAAAGATCTGGCCAAGCTGGAAAAAGAGGCTCAAGGGATCCGCGCCCGCCTGGAGAACCCCAGTTTCCTCAGTCGGGCCAACCCGGAAGTGGTGCAGGCTAGCCGCGAGCAACTGGCGGAGCTGGAGGCCCAGATGCAGCTCTTGCAAGCCCGCCTGGAAAAGTTGGGCTAGGGCAACGGGGAGCGCTCTCCTTTGGGGCTCTTGACCTGGGCAGCCGACTTGCGTAGCCTCGAGCTCAATAGCACCGGCTATTTTGCTATTTTTGTGCAAGGGGAGTGACCATCCCCCATCTCTGTGTTATGATGAAAATTAACTCGAGATAAATGTCGGTTGTAGCGTTCGGTTCTTCTGGTCTTGACGGGTTTTCACGTTTTGTATTGGCAGACGGCTCTCCGAATATCTCGCCCTTTGTTCCTCTCTCTTTCGGAGATCGTCGATGTCGATTTATGTAGGCAACCTTTCCTTTAAGGTGACAGAAGCGGATTTGACCGCTGTTTTTGCCGAGTACGGTTCTGTGAAGCGGGTGCAGATCCCCACCGACCGGGAGACAGGTCGCATCCGCGGTTTTGGGTTTGTGGAAATGAGTTCTGAGGCCGAAGAGCAGGCTGCTATTGCCGCTCTGGATGGCGCAGAATGGATGGGCCGCGACCTCAAGGTCAACAAGGCTCGCCCGCGAGAAGAACGCCCCACCTCAGGCTTCCGCTCTGGTAACGCCAACGGCGGCGAGCGGCGGCGCAATTTCCAATCTCGCTATTAAAACGCCTGCTGAGGCTTCTCGGTTTGAGTTTGCCCCTCACCCCCGGCCCCTCTCCCTGAGCGTCCCTCACCCCCGGCCCCTCTCCCAGAGGGAGAGGGGGGCTAGGGATTGAGGCGGCGAGCTTTCCCTTGCAATTCGGTAGCGACTTTTAGGCCGGCGGTTTGTCCGGCCAGGGATCCGTGAGGTCGGCGGCCAGGGGATCCCAGTCCCAGCCCCAGTCGCGGGCGATGGCCTGCGTAAGGCCCAACTGGCCAGAGCCCGGGTAGCGGGCCAGGGCCGACAGGAGATCCACCAGTTGCTCGCCAGTGGGGGTGCGGCCAAAGATGTGCAGTCCATCTCGGATCTGGGATTCCTTGAGCTCGCAGAGGTAGCCATCGAGGCGGCCCCAGTCTTCTTCCTTATCCAGGTTGAACTGCAAGTCGATGTGCTCTCGGCAGGCAAGCTCCTGGATCTGGGCGCGGATCAGTGGGCAGCGCCCAGGATCCATCTGCTGGGCCTCGTAGTACTCGTCCATCAGCCGCTCCAGTTCCGCCAAGGGCCCGTAGAGCTCGGCACGGGTTAAGGGAGGGGTGAGGTGGTCGAGGATGACAGCCTGAGCCCGCCGCTTGGCCTGGGATCCCTCGCCAGGATCGTTGACGATGAAGGGGTAGAAGTGGGGCAGAGGCCCCAAGGCTATTTCTGGGTAGCAGGTGGCCGAAAGGGCGGATCCCTTGCCAGGCAGCCACTCTAGGTTGCCGTGCTTGCCCACATGCACCACTGCCTGCACGCCAAACACTTGCCGCAGCCACAGGTAAAAGGCGAGGTACTCATGGGGCGGCGCCAGATCCGGGGCATGGTAGTTCAAAGAGGGATCCTGGTCATAGCCCCGCGGCGGCTGGATGCCGACAAAAACATGCTCCAACTGCAGGCCGACAATGGGGATGTCGTGGACGGGCGGATCCCCCCACTGCCGCACTAGATCCTCTTGGACAGCGGCAGGCAACTGGGCAAACCACTCCCGGTAGAGGGCAGCCGGCAGCACCTGCCGCGCCGGGCGTAGGGATCCCAGCGGATCATAGGTTTGGCCCTGGGTTAGCCAGCGGATGAGCTCATCTCCGCTCTGGGGCAGTGGACAGGCGCGGTAGTCGGCTTCCGCCAGGGCCTTGAGGATCTCGACACAGCTTGCCGGTGTATCCAACCCTACCCCATTGGCCAGCCGTCCATCCCGGCTGGGGTAGTTGGCCAAAATCAAGGCTAGACGGCGCTGATTGGCAGGAGTGCGCCGCAGCTTTACCCAGTTGGCCGCCAGCTCGGCCACAAACGCCACCCGATCCGGCACCGCCTCATAGGCCATGATCTCCGTCTGCAGGCGGGGATCCCACTGTTGAACCGTCTTGAACGAGATGGCGCGGCTGAGGATGCGGCCGTCCACCTCCGGCAACACCACGTTCATGGCCAGATCCCGCGCCCCCAAGCCCCGAGTGGAGTTCTCCCAGCGCTCCCGCGACCCACTGCTCAAGACCACCTGCACAACCGGCACATCCAGCTCCTGCCAGAGGCGGACATCGGGCTGCTCGCTCTCCAGGCGGGCCAGGGAAAAGCTGGTGGTGTTCAACAGAAGTTCAATTTGGCCGCCGAAGTGCTCCCGGATGGCCTGCGGCAAGTCCGGCTCCTGCAGGCCATAGGTGTACAGACACAGCGGCTGCAACCCCCGCTCCTGCAGGGCTTTGGCCAGGGCATCTATTGGCTGCGTATTCCCCGCCAAAACATGGGCGCGGTAGAGCAGGATCCCTACCTTGGGGGCCTGGGGATCCCTGAGGGGGGATAGGGGGGGATGGTAGATCCCCAGCCGGGGCAGCACCTGCGGCTCTGGCAGGGCGTACTCCTGTCCCAGAAACTCCCTGGCCAAGAATTTCAAGCAAGCCGCCACATTGGCTGCCCCTCCTTCCAGCCAGTACTGCCACACCCGGTCTGCCACTGTCAGGGGCACGGTGGAGTGGCTAACCAAATCCCAATCGGGGCGGTCATCCCCAGGGATCACAATCAGGGTGGCTCCCGCTGCTGCCGCTACCTCTTTGGCCACCTCCAGACCATAGCTCCAGTAGGCCCTTCCCCCCAACAGGCGCAGGAGCACCACCTGAGCTTGCCGCAACACCTTCTCGGCGTAGTCGTCGATGCTGAGAGGCTGTTGCAACTGCAAGAGGTTAGCCGCCCGCACCGCCGGGAAATCAGCCGGCAGCAGGCGCATGGCTGCGCTCAAGGCCGTCAGATCCGTGTCGGCTGCCGACAGGACAACGATGGGCGCAGGATCCTGCTCCAGGAAAATGACCCCACCTTGGGAAGGATCCCATCCCCCCGGCAAAGCAGCTATCCGATGCATAGAGCCAGCGCCAGGCGCCCCGCCATCTCCTTGAGACTACCCAGAAGGATAGCTTGGTAGCCCCGCACTTGCGTGGGGAGCGGAAAAGCTCGTAATTGCCAAGGGTATACTTGCCGAAAAGGCGTACCGTTCCCAGGCCAGCACCTAATCACGGTGAAAAACCCGACTGGTGCAGGCGTCCGAGACGCGAGAGGACGCCGTCCTGCTGACGCGAGCAGGGCTTTGCCTCAGGGGACTGTCTAGAGGCGTCTTGACAGCGCCTGTTTGAACTACGTGAGAACCCTACGCCTTGAGGCGGTGGGGGTGTCAATCTAACGGCCGTACTTGAGCACAAAGACATCTTTCAGACCAGCATGGGGCTCTCCGGCGAGGGATCCCCAGGTTACGCCTGCCACCCCGAGGGTGCCCTCTTGGTCTAGCGCCATGGCCTGGATCCAGTCGAAGTCAGCGCTGCCGAACTGGTGGCGCCAGAGCTCGCCGCCGTTGGTATCGTAGAGGCGGACAAAGGCATCGCTGCGACTTGCAGGGATCCCCTGGGTGGATCCTGCCACCCAGACCCTTCCGAGCCTATCCACGGCAATGGCCAGAGGGCGCTCCCCTTGCGCGCCGTCCCATTGGCGGCTCCAGAGCTCGTTGCCGTAGGGATCATACTGCCGCACAAAGACACTGTACCCCTGGAGCAAGGCCTGGCCAGCAGGAGCCTCTTGGGTATAGCCCGCCACCCAAACATTTCCCTCCTCTCCCACAGCGATGGCAAGAGTGCCGTCGCCCCCTTTGTTGGAAAACTGGCGCAGCCAAACCTGGTTGCCGCTGGGATCATACTGGCCGACAAAGCCGCCAGCCCTTGTGCGGTCGCGGACGAATCCGGTTATCCAGAGATTTCCTGCCCCATCGGCGGCCAGGGCAGTGACCTGGGCCCCTAGCTCGCGGACCCAGAGCGGTTTACCGTCAGCGTTGTATTGGCGCACAAAGCTCTTGCCTCCGCTATTCCCGGTTACCCAGA
Organism: Synechococcus sp. H55.10; assembly: GCF_047502715.1. Taxonomy (NCBI): domain Bacteria; kingdom Bacillati; phylum Cyanobacteriota; class Cyanophyceae; order Synechococcales; family Synechococcaceae; genus Synechococcus; species Synechococcus sp. H55.10. The sequence goes on along the minus strand of NZ_JANSJJ010000079.1, from coordinate 23,703 downwards.
CATTGCCCTTGCCATCCACGGCAATGGCAGTGACCTGGTCAGGCTCAGCACCGCCCAACTGCTGCATCCAGAGCTCCCGACCCTGGGGATCGTGCTTACGCAGGAAGATGTCTTTTGCGCCGGCATTGCTGTAGCCAGGGAAAGCGCCGTAGGTCACTCCTGCCACCCAGGTGTTCCCTCTCCTGTCCACTGCCACCGCCACAACTTCGTCTAAAGCAGGGGTGCCCAACTGCCGTGTCCAGAGCTCTCGGCCCCAGGCATCGTACTTGCGCAAGAAACCATCGCCACCCCCTGCCGAGCTTTGGCCCAAAAAGCTTCCCTCCGTTACCCCCGCCACCCAAATATTTCCCTTTCCATCAATTGCGATGGCGCGAGCCTCGTCAGAGGAAGGGGTGCCAAACTGACGCAGCCAAGGGCTGGGACTACAGCCAAAACCTAAACCGAAAAAAGCTAAGACACCCAGAACTGCTCTAGCCAGTGCCTGTCTCCTGCTCATAGGCCCTCTTTTGGGGGCACTGGGCAAAGCATAGCAAGGGCTCTCCCCGGCTATCGCGAGGGATAAGCCCCCGCCTCTTCTCCAGCAGCAGCACAGGATCCCTAGGCAACCTGAGGCATTGCTTCAGAGCTGGCCAGGCGCGGCGAAAACTGCAGCGCTGCCTGCACAAAGGCCTGAAACAGGCGAAAATGCTCAGCCTCTTCAAAGGTGAACTCGGGGTGCCACTGCACGGCAATAGCCCAGGGATGGGTTTCGTGCTCGATGGCCTCGATGAGCTCGTCGGGAGAACAGGCAGCCAAACGCCAGCCCGCCGGCACCCCCCAAACAGCCTGGTGGTGCCAAGAGACTACGGAGATTGCGTCGACGCCGACAATTTGCTGCAGGCGGGTGGAGCGGATGAGGCTGACGCTGTGGCGAACGGGCTTGCGATCGGCGGGGTTGAAATGATCCAGCTCGTCGTACACGTCGGGCACATGGGGGATCAGCTTGCCGCCGCTGACCACGTTCAGCAACTGCATCCCTCGACAAATGCCCAAGACCGGGATCCCTTGCGCCAGCGCGGCTGCCGCCAAGGCCATCTCAAAGCGATCCCGCTCGGCGCTGACGTGACGCACCTGGGGATGTTGGGGATCCTCTCCGTAGGTGCTGGGGCAAAGGTCGCCGCCTCCTGTCAACACCAGCCCATCTACCGCAGCCAGCAGCGCTTGTGGCTCACTTTCGCCTGGGGGAAAAAGAACGGGGATCCCGCCAGCAGCGCGAAGGGCATCCACATAGCGGCCCGGCGCCACAAAATCTCCCTGGCCGTTGCGGCTGGGGGTAGTAACGCCGATGAGGGGCCGATTTACAAAAGAGGGTGTCCGGTTCATTCCTCTACATTACATTGACAACAAAGCTGAGAAAGTACCGCCCGCCACCATAAACCTTGACAACTCTGGCTGACTGGGGGCAACCGGTATACCCCCTGTCCTAACTTCCACCACGATAACCGTAAAAGTAGCCGGAAGCACACTAGGCAAATCCAGAGCCGCCCACAGTAAAACAGGGTAGGGTTCGAGGGATCCCGACGTGCGTTTTGATACTTATGACCCAGGTGAAGGTTTTTACGATGAGCTGTTTGTGGGGCGCGGTCGGCCTCGCCCTGAGGCGATCCCGCTGATTGAGCGCCTGCATTCGCTGGGAGAAGGAGAGCTGCAGCAGCGGCAAGCGGCGGCCCAGGCAGCCCTCTTTCAGATGGGGGTAACCTTCAACGTCTATGGCGACAGCCAGGGCACGGAGCGGATTTTCCCCTTCGACATCATTCCCCGCATCGTCTCAGCTTCTGAGTGGCAGCGGCTGGAGCAGGGTCTGAAGCAGCGCATCCATGCCTTGAACCTGTTTATCGACGACGTCTATCACGACCAGAAGATCCTCAAGGATGGGGTGATCCCTGCTGAGCTGGTCGAGACGGCCAAAGGATTCCTGCGGCCTTGTATTGGGCTCAACCCGCCGGGGAGAATTTGGTGCCACGTCACCGGCACCGACCTGGTGCGGGATCGGGACGGGACTTGGTACGTGCTGGAAGACAACCTGCGCTGCCCCTCGGGCATTTCCTATGTGCTGGAAAACCGGCGGGTGATGAAAAGCACCTTTCCCTCGCTGTTTAACACGATGGGGATCCGCCCGGTGGACGACTACCCCAGCCACTTGTTGGATACCCTCCTCAATCTGACGCCGCCGCACCTGGCCAACCCGACAGTGGTGGTGCTCACCCCCGGCATCTACAACTCCGCCTACTTCGAGCATTCTTTTCTGGCCCAGCAGATGGGGGTGGAGCTGGTGGAAGGACGGGATTTGGTGGTGGCCGATGGCTATTTGCAGATGCGCACCACCAAGGGCCTGCAACGGGTGGATGTAATCTACCGCCGCATCGACGATGACTTCATCGATCCGCTGGTCTTTCGCCCCGATTCCCTCTTGGGGGTACCCGGCCTGTTTGAGGTCTATCGCTCGGGTCGGCTGGCAATTGCCAATGCCTTGGGGACAGGAGTGGCAGACGATAAGGTCATCTACGCCTATGTGCCCCAGATGATCCGCTACTACCTGGGAGAAGAAGCGATTTTGCCCAATGTGCCCACCTACTTGTGTTGGGATCCCAAGGATCAAGCTTATGTGCTGGAGAACCTGGACAAGTTGGTGGTGAAGGCGGCCAATGAGTCGGGCGGCTACGGCATGCTGATGGGACCGCGGGCCACACCGGAGGAGCGGGCCGCTTTTGCCGAGAAAATCCGCGCCCAGCCCCGCAACTACATCGCCCAGCCCGTTGTGTGTCTTTCCCGCGTGCCCACCCTCGTGGATTGGGGAGAGGGGCTGAGGCTGGAGCCCTGCCATGTGGATCTGCGGCCCTACATTCTCTACGGCAAAGAGATCTACGTTCATCCCGGCGGCCTAACCCGCGTGGCCCTCAAAAAGGGATCCCTAGTGGTCAACTCCTCCCAAGGGGGCGGCAGCAAAGATACCTGGGTGCTCTGCGGGGATCCCCGCTGCTGAGGGGTAGGCTTAGGCCCGAGCAGCAGGGCCCGGCCATCTGGCGAAACGACGGGCGTGTTGCAGCGCCAAATCCACATAGTGCTCGGCGTGGCGGCGCAACTGCTCCACCTCTTGGTCTGTCAGGGTGCGGATGACCTTGGCCGGGATCCCGACTGCCAAAGAGCGGGGCGGCAGCGAGCGGGTGACCACCGCTCCAGCCCCGACCATGCTGCCCGCCCCGATGGTGACTCTGTTGAGGATGACGGCCCCAATCCCCACCAGGGATCCCGCCTCGATGTGGGCGCTGTGGATGACGGCCCGATGGCCGACAGTGACCTCCTCGCCGATGCAGGTCGGCTGCTCCGGATCCCCGTGCAGGATCGCCCCGTCTTGAATGTTGCTGCGGCGGCCAATCACAATCGGTGACAGATCCCCTCGCAAAATGGCCCCGTACCAGATGCTCACCCCTTCCGAGAGCTGCACATCACCAATCAGCGTGGCATTGGCGGCCACAAAGGCTGCCTGGTCGATCCCTCGCGGCTGCTGCTCCAACCCCACTCTCCAACCAGCAACAACTTCCATCAATCCTACCGCCAGTAACGGTGCGGCAATTCCCGGCTTCCCCAGTGCTCTGCACCGCCTTTGCCCCGGCAGCTGACCAGATGCAAGCATACAACAGCCGTGAAAGAGATTAACCCCCCTCTCCCTTTGGGAGAGGGGCTGGGGGTGAGGGCTGGGAGAGGGGCCGGGAGTGAGGGGTTTCGGCTAAGCTTGGCGCTGCAGGAGCAGAGGGGGGTCAGCCGTCTGCAAAGGGCGAATGGCAAAGAAACTTTCGTAGATGCAATCGCCAACGTGATTCATTTGCAATTGCAACTTGTCGAGAAATTCGTGTAAGCCCTGCTCCATAATCTCATCAATAGTGAGGTAGTCCAGCTCAGAGCGCAGCCGTCCCAAAGCCCGCTCACTGGGATCCCGCCAAGTATCAGCAGGGGTTCCAGTAATCTGGTGTAGGGAGCGATCGGCGTGAATGAGACAAAACTGAATGGAGCGGGGAAATTGCCGATCCAAAATCAGGAAAGAGGCCACCTCTCTAGGGTTAATGCGGTGTTGGCGGCTGTATTTTCGATACATTTCATAAGCGCTGGCCGACTTTAGGAGAGCAATCCACTGCAATTCATCCAGGGGCGTGCCCACATCCTGTACAGAAGGCAGCAAAATAAAATACTTAACATCCAGAATGCGAGCCGTTTTGTCAGCCCGTTCCAAAAGGCGGCCGATTTGTCCAAAGTGCCACCCTTCCCCGTGGGTCATAGTGGCATCCATCACCCCAGCAAAGAGATGGCTGGCCAGCTTGACTTCCGTGAAGAAATCGTGGAGCTGGCTCAGATGCGGCCACTGTTGAGCAGCTTCCGTCACCATTAAGTAGAAGCGATTCACCCGCTCCCACATTTCCGAAGAAATGATCTCCCGCACAGAGCGGGCATTTTCCCGTGCCAGCCGCAAGCAGGAAAAAATCGAGTTGGGATAATCCCTATCAAAAGCCAGAAACTGGATCACCGTTTCCTGGGTCGCCTGGCCGTAGCGCTGGTAAAACAGCTCCTGATCCCCAGTGGTGGAGATGATGGGATCCCATTGCTGAGCTGTGCCACTAGGTGAGTCGAGGATGAGGTTTAGGTTGACATCGATAAAACGGGCAATGTTCTCGGCCCGCTCCACGTAGCGGTTGAGCCAGTAGATGGAATCGGCCACGCGACTCAACATGGTGTTGCCTCCTCTGTTGTCCTCAACCCCAACAGACGGAGCAGCCGCCGCAGCTCCACCAGCAGCACTCCTGCCACGCCGGTCAGGATCCAGCCCAGCCAGTCCGCCGCCGTGCCCAAGTAGCGCACCTCCACGCGGTGCTCCCCCGGCGGGATCCGCACTTGCAACAGCCCTGGCCCGTTGTATTCAGCAGCTCTGAACCGTCCATCAATTTGTACCCGCCAGGCGGGGTAGTAAAACGTGCGCAAGACTACAGCTTGCTCCTGACCGGTGGGGTTAAGCGCCCGAAAGCGACGGTAGCCGTAGCGCCACTCTTCCACCTGGAGCCGCGCCGCCGGATCCTCTACCTCGCCTTGCCACTGCAGCAGCGGATCCACCTGTGGGGGCGGCATGGGCAGCGTCGCCTGGCGGGGCCGGTATTCCAGCCCATCCACCAGCGCCAGCCCATCGGGAAAGCGCCAGTGCATGTGCAAGAAAGCAATGCCCGGCCGCTCTTGGGGCTCGTTGGGGAACTGCTTGGCTGCAGCGAGTTCTTGAAAAGTTTGGACAAGCGGTGGATCAAAGCCGGCTTTGGACACCAGTTGCAAGCCCTGCCAGGTTTGGACTGCCATGGCCAGGCCGAGCCCCACCAGCAAAGGGAGCCGCCAGCGCTTGTGCCCCCATCCCCACCCAGCTAGAGATCCCACTAGCCAAGGCACGGTTACCGCCGTCACCGCCATCCAGCGCCAGGAGAACTGAATCCGCCGCAGGGGCAAAACCCACTCGTAGAGCCAAGCCAGCAGATCCGTCATCATCAGCAGCGCCACCAGGCTGGCTCCCAGGCTGTAGAGCAGGGTGGCTCTGGCAAGAGATTCGGCAGCACCACTTTCCTGGCAGGAGAAACTCCTCCCCGACCGGCGGGCCAGCCATTCTAGAAAAATCAGGATCCCAACCCCTCCCAGAACCGCCGCCATCCAAACCCAGTACCCCACCAGGTTGCTCTCAAACCAGTGCTCTGTCCAGCGCGGCTGCAGCTGCATGAGCCCGCTCACCATCAGGCGATGGTGGGGTGTATACTCGTCGGCAAAGTTGACAAAATCCACCTGGACATGCCGCTGATCCCAAAAGGCTGGCAGCAGATAAAACGCCGTCCACCCTAGCCCCAGCCCAAACCCCAGGTAGCAGCGCCCCACCCTGGGCCAGAAGGGATCCCTTCCCCCCACCACCCAAGGCAGAGGCAGCCAAATCAGGGTAAACACCAGCAAGGTGGGCAGGTGGGACAGCGCCAGCAGGCCATAGCTCAGGGCCAAAGCCGCAACCGGCCAGATGGACTGGGGCCGGCAGATCGTCTGCAGCGAGGCCCAGAAAATCCAGGGGGAGACGGCAATGGCCCACACTTCCCCTATGGCTCCCCTTTGGTAGATATCCACCAGCCAGTAGGGGCCGGCCATGCTCAGCAGGGCCAAGACCAGCGCCAAAGCCCAAGGAAGCACCTGCCGCAGCAGAAGGTACAGCCCCAGCCCCAAGACCGCCATCGCTAGGCCCATGCTGGCCACCAAAGAGCCGAGCATGTCCAGCCCCAGGGCTCGAAAGGGCAGGGTGGCCACCATACCCAGGGGCGGATAGAAGGCAAAGGTGGGGTTGCCATAGCCAAAGTTGGAATACTCCAGCCAGCGGGGGTAAAACTGCCCGCCGAAAAACTGGCGCTGATACTGGAAGGCCCAACTGAGATTGAAGTGAGTGGAATGGGTGATGGGGTAGCCCCGCTGCAGCATTGGCCAGAGCAGTGCCAGCACCCCGGCCAGCAGCGCGATCCCGATAAGCCCTCCCGGTTGGTGCAACCTCTTCAACATCTCACTGGGACGGGCTATTCTGATCGAACCCAGAAGGCCCGGAACTTCCCCCATACTTGCACAACAGGCGGATATTCTCGATCACCATCGCCTTTTCCAAGGCCTTGGCCATGTCGTACAGGGTGAGGGCAGCCACTGCAACCGCCGTCAAAGCCTCCATCTCCACTCCGGTGGTGATGCTGGTCAAGGGGAAAGGATGACACAGCGGGATCAGCTCGGCAGTGCGCTTGGCGGCCATGATCCCGGCCAGCCGAGCCGCTTCCACCACGTTCCCTTTGGGCCCTTGACCGGCCAAAATGGCCTCTAAAGTCCTTTCTGACATGCGTACCTGCCCTTGGGCAGTGGCCAAACGGGCAGCCAGGGGCTTGTGTCCCACTTTCACCCTCTGTATCCGACCGGAAGCGTCCAGGTGGGTGAGGGTTGGGCCAACATCAGAGGTCAAATCCGACGGCACCCCAGCCTCCTGCAATCCTTGAAAGCTGCAACAGCCGGCTCAGGCTCCAGTGAAGTCGTCAAATCAGCAACCAAGCCCTCAACTTGAGAACTGTTAGTAGCGAATCCAAGCATAGGCGGCATCGGAGAGCACCGGCACCTCGGCATAGTGACCGCGCACGTTCTGCACCCAAGCATAAAGGGTGACAGCGATTACCCCAAGCAGGGCAGTGGTGGCCAAAATGCTAACAAGCGCTGCCAAACCAAGGCTGCCAAAGAGCATAGCGAACACCTGCATCAACACTTGCACCAAAAACAGGGCAATGTTGAGCAGCAGCGCCTGCATCGTGTTGAAGCGAACAAAATGGGCGACGCGGCCGTTGCGGATTACGAAAAAGAGTAGGGCAAAAAACAGCCCCATGCCCAGCCAGCCCGTGGCCAGAGGCAGCAAACGCAGCAGCGGACTAAAAATGGGGATCAAACCTGGCAGAGATTGAAACAAACCAGAGGGCACAAAGCCGAAGGGCAGAGCCGATACCAACGGCAAAAGGTAGGGAAGGGATCCCCAGAGCCGATCGATGGGAGTGATGTTGCCGCGCCAGGTCATAATCCGTCGATCCCCTTAGTGCAGTGGCCATTGAAGCAAGTTTGCCGGTCGGTGCGCTCTCGGAATCCCTAGATGGGAAGAAGAAAGCGACACCCGAGCTTTGGGCCTATTGTAGTCGATGGATTTTGGCGACTCAACACGCTCGACCGCAAGCCGGCCTCAGCTTTCGAGTGAGCAGAACAAATATGAGTGGGCAAGTGTTCACGGTGAGCATCCTCCTTCATCCGGGCTGGTATAATCGCTGGCAATTCCTTTCTCCATCACCGGTCTTTTGGGTTCTTTAAGTCTTTTTTCGGCTTCGACCATGAAGATTTCCTCCTTTCCTGTTGCCCGCCTTGTGGGAGCTTTCCTCTGGCAAGCTTGGTCTGGTCTCATCGGCTTTTTCAACGACCGCCTGTTGCCGGAGCGCTACCATGTTCGGCCCGAAGCTTTGCCGGAGGGGCTGGCCCAGCTTTGGGCCCGTTATCTGCGCTACCGGCAAGCATCTCGTCCAGGGGCAATCCAGTTTCGCGGCCTGACGGTGGAGCCTGGACGGGATCTGCGCTCGGCTCGTCTTGAAGCTCGTCCGCTCCGCTACCGCGGCTGCCCTGTGGAGACGGTTGCCCGCTGCGGGGATCCCTCTCCTGCCGGCCAACTTCTCACTGAAAAAGCTTTTGTGCCTCCCTACTGGAGACTGCTCAATACATTGCGCTTGAAGTTGAGCCTGGCCGATATCGATCGCTATTCGGTCACCCCGGCTCTGCAGCGGGTTTACCGTGGCCAAGTGTTCTAGCGGTTTATCTCCCTACGGGTGGCTGACCCCACGGTTGAGGCGCTGCCGCTGGTAGATGTTGGGCTGACCAGCTTGTTTCTCCTGAGCAGCGGGGGGAGGAGCTCCAGATACCCGCCACCTTTAGCTAAAAGCCGCAGGAGCCCCGCTCCCTACCGCCTAGCGGTCGGAGTTGGGTAGTTTACAAGTCCTTGAGCTGCAAACAAAAAGGCTCTGAAAGACCAAGAAAAAGCTAAGGTGGTGCGGCAACGCGCCCGCATCGCGAACAGCCGGGGAGATTTTCTGCACCACCTTAGGACTCGATGGTTGCGTGAAAGCCGAGCCATCGAGGTGGAAGAGCAGGCGGTCGGCAATGGGCAGGCATCCCAAGCGGGCTCAATCCATGTTTTTCGGTCGATGCTCGAGCCAATTTTAATCGGGTTGAGCGCTGTGCTCTGGGGCGGTCTCTGGGGCTACGCCACGCTGCTGATCGTGTTGGTGAACTTCAAGGAGCAGGGATCGGTTTACGCCTACCCCATGCAAGTGGTGTTGGATCGCTTTGTGGAATCTTTGGGGCTGGACTGGCTCAAAGCTTTGCATGCCATGCAACTGAAGCCGCTGCGCCAGATCAGCTATGCCCTGTTTGGCGCTGTCACCTTAGGGGTGGTCTGGATGCTTTGGGTGTTGGGGTGAGGCAATGAACGCTGCTCAACTGGTCGCCACTCTCTCTACTGCCATTGCCACCGCCACACCGTTGGTCTTCGCCAGTGTAGGAGAAACCATCACCGAGCGAGCAGGGGTGATCAATCTCTCCGCAGAGGGGACGATCATGCTGGCTGCCATGGTTGGGTTCGCCGTGGCCAAGCTGACGGGAAGCCTGGTGTTGGGCTTTTGGGCTGCCGCTGCTGGGGCCACTTCTGTTCCGAAGGGATCTGCTGCTGTATGCCAGCTATGCGCTGATTGGGGGAACTTGGTTCTTTTCTTATCGCACCCGGCCTGGCCTGATGCTGCGGGCCATGGGAGAACAGCCGGCAGCAGCCTTTGCCCGTGGCACCGATGTCATTTTCTGGCGCTATGTCTACACCCTCGTGGGAGGGCCCCTGCTGGGCTTGGCAGGAGCCGCTTTTTCGCTGGATTTCAAGGCCGGCTGGAGCCACCGACACACAGCAGGTTACGGCTGGATTGCTTTGGCCATCGTCATCTTCGGCGGCTGGAACCCCTTGGGGGCCTACCTGTTCGGCATTTTGCAGTCCTTTGCCGGGGTTGCCCAGACCACCATCCGCGCCGTGCCCGCCCAAGTTTTTACGGTGGCTCCCTTTGTGTTGATGATTTTGGTGTTGGTGTTCACCTCCGGGGAATGGTGGGAGTACGGTCTGCGCGGGATCCCACCTCGGCTGCGGCGCTGGATTCAGCAGGCGGCGCGAGCCACTCCGCCGGCAGCCCTGGGACAGCCATTTGAACAAGGCTAGAGACCCGGCTCGGGGAGTCTCTGGTCAACCGGCTCAATTAAGAGAAAATCTAAGGGTGCATCCTAGAAAATAGCGTGCAGCTTTTTGAGACAGGCCTGGATCTCCGCCAGCTCGGAGGGATCCAACTTTTGGAAGCGCTCTTTCAAGTAGGCGATGTGGGCCGGAAAAATTTCCTCAAACAGTTTCTCCCCCGCCTCTGTCAGCACGACCCTGAAGCAGCGGCGGTTCTCTGGCGGCACTTGCCGGCGCACCAGCCCCTTCTGTTCCAGACGATCCACAATGCCGGTCAGTGTCCCTTTGGTAACCAGGGTTTTTTGGGCCAAGACATTCATGGTCATGCCGGGAGTGTTGCCGAGGGTCACCAACACATCAAATTGGGGGGCGGTCAGCCCCATTTGCCGAATGTGAACCCCGGCATAATTTTCAAAGGCTTGGTAGGCCCGCACCAGATCCCGCACCACCCCCAAAAAAGGCTCACGGGCCGCCAGAATTGTTCGCGTCGACGGGACGGAGGAGTCTTCAGGCTTGCGAACCTCGCTTTCCGGAACGTCAGGCAGGGCAGGGTCGACAGGAGTGGGCATAGTTGAAGATCGCTGAAGGGGACTCACCCCCAGAGGAAAGTCTCGGCTCCATGATAGCCGACTGTAGTATAGTTCTAACGCAAATTAACGATGCTTCCGGCAGCAGCTCCAACCGTATCCGCATCCAGGGGCAGGACTGAGCCAGGGTGGAGGCTTTTCCGGCGGGGAGGGTCTCGACGACCTGTCGCTCACAAGGGAGCTGCTGCTGCAGAACCCAGAACTTCGTCCCACTAGCATAAGTAAAAACAGCCTAAACTGCGAGCAGCCCCCATTGATTCTGACTTTGCTATGAGAGGTGTATGACCAGGATCCCACCAAGCCCCAGAGCTGACCGGCAGTTGGCTCAAGCTGCCTACCTGGATCTGCAACTCTTTCGACTTCGGGATCCGGCCTTGTTGGGGAGATTGAGATCCCGGCAGGGTTGCAACCTGCCACAGACTGTCTGGCACCGGCCCTCTAGCTGCTGCGACCGCGGAAGCTGGATACTGATCGCGTAAGCGGGACGAAATGAACGACTTAGCAACCGGATGGCTCGAGCGCAGCAAGCGAGGTGCCCATGTTAAATGCCGCCATCACCCTCACGATCTTCCTTGGCTTTTGGGGAGTCGTGGTCAAGCGCAATCTCATTATGAAGATCCTGGCCATGGATGTCATGAGCACCGGGGTCATCGCCTTCTTCGTGATCTGGGCCGCCCGCAGCGGTGTGTTCACCCCTATCTACAAGCCCTGGCGCGAGCTGGACTATGCCGACCCCGTACCTCAGGGGATCATCCTCACGGCCATCGTCATCGGTCTGTCGGTACAAGCCCTGATGTTGGTGGGGGTGATGAAGTTGTCCCGCAACCATCCCACCCTCGAAGTGGAGAGCATCGAACAGGCGGTCGCGTCAGCGGGGCGGAGCACTTTTACCGATGACTGAGCTGACGCTGGTCTGGGTGGCGCTACCCTTTTTGTTTGCCTTTGCCACCTACTTGATGCCCGCCTTGACCCGTCCCAGCTTGGTGGGGATGGCCGCGCTGACGGTGGCCTATGCAGTGTACCAGGGGGGGTTGCCGGGAACAACTGCGGCGCCGTTAGAGCTTCAGTTGCTGGATCACTTCGGGGTGACGCTGCGGATCGACGCCAACGCAGCAGCCATGCTCTTGGCCCATGGACTGATAACGCTGGGGGTGGCGCTGTATCTGGATCGGCGCTTTGTGGGCAGCCGCTTTCTGGCCATGCAGTTGCTGATCGTCCACGGCAGCGCCAACGCCGTCGTCATCAGCGCCGACCTGATCAGTGTCTATGTTGCCCTAGAGGTGCTCAGCATTGGTGTGTTTTTGCTGCTCACCTACGGGCGCCGGGCTGAGTCCCAGCCGACGGCAGGGGATCATCGCGACCGCCAGCTTTGGGTGGGGCTGCGCTACCTGTTCATGAGCAATGTGGCCATGCTCTTCTACTTGATGGGCGCAATCCTGGTCTACGTGCGCACCGGATCCCTGGCGATGAGCAGCCTGGCCATGGCTACCCCCACGGCTTTGGCGCTGATTGCCGTGGGTCTTTTGGCCAAGGGGGCGGTCTTCGTCGCCGGCCTGTGGCTGCCCCTCACCTACATCACCGCGGATCCCGTTATCGCGGCGGTGCTCAGCGGCTTTACGACCAAAGCAGGTGCCATGGCCTTGGTGCACTGCAGCGAGGCTTCGCCGGCCTTGGCCCAGGGGTTGTCCTACTTGAGCGCCGGCTCAGCCGTTTTTGGGATCCTCCTGGCTTTGATGGCCAGCACGCCCCAGCGCCTTTTGGCCTGGAGCTCGGTCTCGCAGATGGGATTTGTAATTGCCGCCCCTCAGTGGGCAGGTTTGTACGGCCTGGCCCATGGGTTGGCAAAGCCTCTGTTGTTTGTGGGGACGGCGATAACGAGTCGCTGGCGCTGGCCGATGTTGATCTTGGGGGCGGCCTCTCTGGCAGGGGTGCCCGGCAGTTTGGGGTATGCAGCCAAGGCCCTCACCTTGTCGGCTCTGGATCCCTGGCACGAGTGGCTGCTGGTTGGGGTTACCATCGGCACCACCTGTGTGGCTGTGCGAGTGCTGCGGTCATCTCCTTCTCAAATCAGCGGGAACATCCCCTCCAGTTGGCAAGACCAGGCGGCCTTGGCCCTTTGGGGCGGCGGCTTGCTCTGGGGCTGGCTGCCGGCGGCCTACGACGTCGATAATCTCCTTAAGGCACTGCTCAGCTTGGGTGCCGGGATCCCCCTGGGCTGGTTTTGGGAGCGGATCCCTTGGCAGAGAAGGTCGGTGAATGAGGGGCTGGAGGCTGTGGTGGGCGGCTTGAGTGTGGTGTTGGTGTTGGTTTGGGTTTTGTTAGCTGGGTGGAATTATGGGACGCTACCCTGAGTTGGGCTTACTGGAAATTGGCCTGCGGCTTTTGATTTGGTTCCTGCTGACGGGCAATCTGAGCTGGGACAATGTGGCCATCGGGGTGGCGGCGACGCTGCTGCTGCCTCGTCAGGCCTCTGCGCCGGTGCGGTGGCGGGATTGGGGACGGGTGCTCAAGGAGATTGTTTTCGCCGTTCCGAAAGCTTACTGGGAGGCCTTTGAGATGATCCTCAGGCCCCACACCGTAGAGGAGGTTGTATACAAACAAACTCTCCCCAATCGTTCGGCGGGGCTGGTGTTTCTCGATATCTTTTTGATTACTTTTACGCCCAAAACCATTGTGCTCAATTGCGATGCCCAAGGCACCTACGAGGTGCATCTGCTCAAACCACGGGAGGAGGCGTGAACCTACTGCTGTTTCTGCTGACTTTGACCCTATGCCTGCCGCTGTATGCCGCCTGGCTGAAGGAGGATATTTGGCAGACGATGCTGGCTTTTGCCAGCTTATCCACCAAGACGGCCATCCTGGTTTTGGTGGTATCCGTGGTGCGGGATGACTGGATGATTGGGATCGTGGGGGTCTTGATTTTGTCGGTGGGTAACGCGGCCCTGATGCTGCTGGCCCACGTGCTCAAGCGCTTGGAAATGCTCTAAAGATATTCTTAGTCTGGGGAATATGGAAATCTTAATGGAAGCTCTCAGCTATCTTCTGTTTGGGATCGGGGTGCTGTTTTGGCTGTGGGGAACGGCGCCGCTCCTTGGGGATCGCTCGATTTTGTTTAAGCTGCACGGCCTTTCGGTGTCCGACACCCTGGGATCCATGAGCATCATACTGGGGCTGTTGCTGCGGATCCCAAGGGAGTGGCCTCTGCTGGTGTTGGCGCTGATTTCCTTGGCCATTTGGAACACCATCTTGGGCTATGTGCTGGCGTTTTGCTCGCAGCGCAAGTCCCTATAGGAGGACAGGATGGAAGAGACCTTGTTGCTGGTGATCGCCCTGCTGCTGCCCTTGACGGCAGGCTTGGTGGTGACCCAGACCAATCCCTATCATGCCTTGGTGATGCGCGGCATTCTGGGATCCATCGCTGCTCTGATCTATGCCTTGTTTGGGGCGGCGGATGTGGCGCTCACCGAGGCGCTGGTGGGCACCATGCTTTCCATTACGCTCTATGCCATCGCGGTGCGTTCCTCGTTGAGTATGCGCTTGGGCGTTCTCGAAGGCAGTCCTGTGTTGGAGGCCGGTACCTCAGCAGCACAGCAGTTGTTACAGCAGATGCGCCAAGCACTACAGCGGTACCACATGCGTTTGGAGTTGGCCGTCTATGGGAGTTCAGAGGCCTTGTTGGCTGCCCTTCACAGCCGAGAGGTGCACACCATTGCCCTTGAGCCCGATGAGGAGGTGGCAGAGTATCGCTTGGTAACGCGCGTGCCCCGCCTGCAGGCCATCTTGGCGCAACAAGCCCTGCTTTCTGAGGTCTTCTTGCCATGAGGTGGTTGTATGGGGTGGCGGTGCTGCTGGCAGCATTGCAGCTCGTGGTCGCCGATGCAGGAGCTGTTTTGCCTGCTGTTGAACCTGTATCGACTCTAGCCGGAGAAAGCGGCGTGCCCAATACGGTGACAGGTTTGATCTTGCGCAACCGCCTTTACGACACGGTTTTCGAAGTAGTTGTATTTTCCGCGGCAATTCTGGGCGCGCAATACCTGCTGGCGGATGAGCGACCGACGGCCAATGTAGCTCAATTTACCGACATTCCCTCGATCGTGCTGGCGCGGGTGGGGGCCACCATTTCTGCCCTGATTGGGGTGGAGCTGGCCATTCGGGGTCACCTGACGCCGGGTGGGGGGTTTGCCGCCGGCGTGGCGGGAGGAACGGCAATTGGCTTGGTGGCGATCACCGCCTCTTCGACCTGGATGGAGGCCATCTACAAGCGGTGGCAAGCCGCGATGTGGGAGAAGCTGTCGGTGGTGACGTTTATCGGCGTGGCTGTCATCGCCCTGGCCGGTTGGGAGCTGCCCAAGGGCGAGCTGGGATCCCTTTTCAGCGGTGGCTGGATCCCGATTCTCAATATTTTGGTGGCGATCAAGGTGGCGCTGGGATCCTGGGCGGCAATCTTAATTTTTATTCGCTACCGCGGCCTGTTATGAGGGTCTAGATGGGTTGATGGGAAGCACCTCTGTCCCGGCAAAAAATTACCGACATTGCAGATAAGGACTCAACTGCGCTGCCCCACTGGACGCAAAAAAAGGGATCCCGTTTAAGTTTAGTGCAATGGATTAGATCAACGGCTTTCACCTTTACACTGTTTTGCTGCTTTCAGATCTCAAGATCTCCCAGACAATACGGAACACTTTATAGGCAGGATACAGTAGAAGGAGTGCTAATATCCGCCAATGGCCGTCACTCAAAATAACATTGATTGGACAACGGCAAAATACTGCCCAGAAGGCCACTATGGAAATGAGGGGAGTTGAAGCATATACAATTGATTTTGAGTGTCGATAGTTCCAGTATTGTGAGAGCTTATCCAATCCCCAAGATATCAGGTCAAGTAAAAGAAACGCAAAAAGAAAACGTAGCAGAAAAGTAGGAGGCTGAGGAAATCCTAATACCCAAACGAAAAAGCCTGCGACTGCTACAGACCCTGATGTGATTAAGATTTTTTCAATGACTCTGATCAAGAGGCTGGCTAGAGTACTTTTCTGGCTTTTATTGTCCTCTGACAAGATGCCTGCCATTTTTCACCTTCCTTGTCTATCGCAAGAGCAATCCGGAAATTCTCACTTACTCGGCTTTCTGCGTTTCATGAATAGTTGATGGTTAGTTGTTGAACAGATCCCAAACATACCTGCATCCAGCAGTAACTGCCCCCACTAAATACCTCTCTACTGGTGCAAGCAGTAAGCATAGCAACCTTCAACTCGCGATATTTTTGACAACTTTTCTCAACTAGAGGCAGCCTAGGATTAGCGCGAGCAAAAAGTCAATGCAACTTTGTGAAACTTAACTTTCTAGTCGTCTAAGCCAACCCAATAAAAATCCCCCGCCAATGGGCGAGGGATCCAAGCCATCTATTGACATCTGGGTTATTAGTTACCCAGACTGGGAGGCTGTCGAGGCGATAACAAAGGCCGCGTAGGTCAGGACATACCCCACTGTGAAGTGGGCCAGACCCACCAACCGACCCTGCACAATCGACATAGCCACCGGCTTATCTTTCCAGCGGATCAGCTTGGCCAAGGGGGTGCGCTCGTGCGCCCAGACCAGGGTCTCGATCAGCTCTTGCCAGTAGCCGCGCCAGGAGATCAAGAACATGAACCCAGTCGCCCAGACCAAGTGGCCGAACAGGAACATCCAGGCCCAAACCGCCAGGTTATTCATTCCGTAGGGGTTGTAGCCGTTGATCAACTGAGCCGAGTTGGCCCAGAGATAATCCCGCAGCCAGCCCATCAGGTAGGTGGAGTTCTCGTTGAACTGGGCGGTGTTGCCGCTCCAGATCCCCAGGTGCTTCCAGTGCCAGTAGAAGGTCACCCAGCCAATGGTGTTCAGCATCCAGAACATGGCCAGGTAGAAAGCGTCCCAGGCGGAGATGTCGCAGGTGCCACCCCGACCCGGCCCGTCGCAGGGGAAGCTGTAGCCAAAGTCTTTTTTGTCCGGCATCAGCTTAGAGCCGCGGGCATCCAGCGCCCCTTTGACCAGGATCAACGTCGTGGTGTGCAGGCCGAGAGCAATGGCGTGGTGCACCAGGAAGTCGCCAGGGCCAATGGGCAGGAAGAGGAACCCGTTGGGGTCGTTAATGGCTTGCAGCCAGCCGGGCAGCCACACGTTGCCGTAGTTGGGCCAAGCCGTAGAGGCGATGCTATCCGGGTTGGACAACAGCACGTCCATGCCGTAGATCATCTTGCCGTGGGAAGCTTGAATGAACTGAGCAAACACCGGCTCGATCAGGATCTGCTTCTCCGGCGTGCCAAAGGCTTGCATGACATCGTTGTGGACGTACAGCCCCAGCGTGTGGAAGCCCAAGAACAGCGATACCCAGCTCAGGTGGGAGATGATCGCCTCCTTGTGATCCAGCACCCGCGCCAGCACGTTGTTCTTGTTGGCTTCGGGATCGTAGTCCCGCACCAGGAAGATGGCCCCATGGGCAAAAGCCCCCACCATCAAGAACCCAGCAATGTACTGGTGATGGGTGTAGAGAGCCGCCTCCGTGGTGTGATCCATGGACATGAACACGTAGGGGTTGAGGGCGTACATGTGCTGCGCCACCAGCGAGGTCACCACCCCCAAGCAGGCCAGCGCCAACGCCAACTGGAAGTGCAGGGAGTTGTTGACCGTGTCGTAGAGGCCCTTGTGCCCTTCGCCCAACAGGCCCCCGAAGGGAGTGCCCTTGGGCGGGTTGTGGGCGCCCAGGATCTCGCGGATGCTGTGGCCGATACCCCAGTTGGTGCGGTACATGTGGCCGGCGACGATGAAGATGACCGCAATGGCCAGGTGGTGGTGGGCCATGTCTGTCAGCCACAGGGACTGCGTGTTGGGGTTAAAGCCGCCCAAGAAGGTGAGGATGGCCGTGCCCGCCCCTTCTGCCGTGCCCCAGACGTGGTTGGCCGTATCTGGGTTCTGGGCATACACCCCCCAGTTGAGGGTGAAGAAGGGCTTCAGTCCCGCCGGGTGGGGCAGCGTGGTGAGGAAGTTGTCCCAGCCCACGTGCTGACCGCGCGACTCGGGGATGGCCACGTGCACCAGGTGGCCCGTCCAGGCCAGCGAGCTGACGCCGAACAAGCCGGCCAGGTGGTGGTTGAGGCGGGCTTCAGCGTTCTTGAACCAGCTCAGGCTGGGCCGGAAGCGGGGCTGCAGGTGCAGCCAGCCGGCAAACAGGAACACCGCCGCCAACAACAGCAGGCCGATGGCACCGGTGTAGAGATCGCCGTTGGTGCGCAGGCCGATGGTGTTGAACCAGTAGTAGAGGCCGGAGTAGGCCGCGTTGACAGGGCCACCGCCCCCAGGTTGGGTGAAGGCTTCCACCGCCGCCTTGCCGAACTGGGGATCCCAGATAGCGTGGGCGATGGGGGTGACGCCGGTGGGGTTGGCCACCCATTGCTCGTAGTTGCCTTGCCAGGCGATGTGGAAGACGTTGCCCGAGGCCCACAGGAAGATGATCGCCAGATGGCCGAAGTGGGTGGCAAACAGCTTTTGGTAAAGCCGCTCCTCAGTCATGCCATCGTGGGTCTCGAAGTCATGGGCGGTGGCAATGCCATACCACAGACGTCGAGTGGTGGGATCACTGGCCAGGTCTTGGCTGAATTGCGGAAAACGAGTTGCAGTTGTCATGATTCTCTCTTCCTCCTTGCCTTAGCCGAGTGCGGCAAACCGTGCCAGGAAGAACGCCCACGTGGTGACGATCCCACCCAGCAGGTAGTGGGCCACACCGACCGCCCGACCCTGGATGATGCTCAGGGCGCGGGGTTGAATGGCCGGAGCGACTTTCAGTTTGTTATGCGCCCAGACAATCGACTCAATCAGCTCCTGCCAGTAGCCACGGCCGCTGAACAGGAACATCAAGCTGAAGGCCCAGACGAAGTGGGCGCCCAAGAAGAGCAGCCCATAGGCCGATAGCGCCGAGCCGTAGGAGTTGATCACCTGCACCGATTGCGCCCACAGGAAGTCCCGCAACCAGCCGTTGATGTTGACGGCGCTGGCTGCAAAGTTGCCGCCCGTGATGTGCTCAATCGTGCCGTCCGGGTTGACGGTGCCCCAGATGTCGCTCTGCATCTTCCAACTGAAGTGGAAGATCACAATCGAGATGGCGTTGTACATCCAGAACAGCCCCAGGAAGACGTGATCCCAGCCGGAGACCTGGCAGGTGCCGCCGCGGCCTGGCCCGTCGCAGGGGAAGCGGAAGCCCAGCTTGGCCTTATCGGGGATCAGTCGGGAAGAGCGGGCAAAGAGCACTCCCTTGAGCAGGATCAACACCGTGATGTGGATGGTCATGGCGTGGATGTGGTGCACCATGAAGTCCGCCGTGCCCAGCACCATCGGCATCATGGACACCTTGCCGCCCACGGCCACCACGTCGCCGCCGAAGATGGGGCTCACCGAAGCGCCCACGTAGGGAGCGGTGCTGGCGATGGCGTTGGTGTGCAGGGATTGAATCCACTGGGCAAAAATGGGCTGCAGTTGGATGCCGGTGTCCGAGAACATGTCCTGCGGACGGCCCAGCGCCTGCATGGTGTCGTTGTGGACGTAGAAGCCGAAGGCGTGGAAGCCCAGGAACAGACACACCCAGTTCAGGTGGCTGATGATGGCGTCGCGGTGGCGGATTACCCGATCCAGCACGTTGTTGCGGTTTACCGCCGGGTCATAGTCCCGCACCATGTAGATGGCCCCGTGGGCAGCGCCGCCAACAATGAACAGTCCCCCTATCCACATGTGGTGGGTAAAGAGGGAGATCTGCGTGGCGTAGTCGATGCCCATGTAGGGGTAGGGGTTCATGGCGTACATGTGCTGGGCCACGATGATGCTCAGGGATCCCACCATGGCCAGGTTGATGGCCAGTTGGGCATGCCAGGAGCTGGTCAGCACTTCGTAGAGACCCTTGTGGCCTTCGCCGGTGAAGGGGCCCTTGTGGGCTTCCAGGATCTCTTTAATGGAGTGGCCGATGCCCCAGTTGGTGCGGTACATGTGGCCCGCCACGATAAACAGCACGGCAATGGCCAGGTGGTGGTGGGCCTGATCCGTCAGCCAGAGGGCGCCGGTTTGCGGATCCAAGCCCCCCTTGAAGGTGAGGAACTCCGCGTACTTGCCCCAGTCCAACGTAAAGAAAGGCACCACCCCGCTGAAGAAGCCCCAATCCACACTGGGGAACATCTCCTTCATCAGGGCCGGCTTGAGGATGAACTCGTGGGGCAGAGGGATCTGAGCCGCCGGCACGCCCGCATCCAACATCTTGTTGATGGGGATGGCCACATGAATTTGGTGACCGGCCCAGGCCAGAGAGCCCAGCCCCAGCAGGCCCGCCAGGTGGTGGTTGAGCATCGACTCCACGTTCTGGAACCACTCCAGCTTGGGAGCCCGCTTGTGGTAGTGGAACCAGCCGGCAAACAGGCAGAGGCCAGCCATCACCAAGCCACCAATAGCGGTGCAGAGGAGTTGAAACTCATTGGTGATGCCGGCAGCCCGCCAGAGGTGAAATAGGCCCGACGTGATGCGGATCCCTTCAAAACCGCCGCCCACATCGCCGTTGAGGATCTCCTGGCCAAAAATGGGCCAGACCACTTGGGCGCTGGGCTTGATATTGATCGGATCCGCCAGCCAAGCGGAGTAGTTGGAGAACTGAGCGCCGTGGTAGTACATGCCGCTCAGCCAGACAAAGACCACCGCCAGGTGGCCGAAGTGCGCAGAAAAGATCTTGCGAGAGACGTCTTCTAGGTCGCTGGTGTGACTATCGAAGTCATGAGCAAGAGCGTGGAGGTTCCAGATCCAGGTCGTGGTCTTGGGGCCACGCGCCAGGCTGCGATCGAAGTGTCCCGGCTTGGCCCATTTCTCAAATGAGGTGGGAACCGGATCGATATCAACCGTCACCTTAACCTTTGGCTCTCGCTCCTTGGGTGTAGTTGTCATCAAGAACTCCTCTCTTGCGACAAGGAACGAAGCATTCCCGCCCATCGTCAGGAAACCCCCCAGGGCGGGACTTACCAGGCATTATAGGTCAGGGTTTGTAAACCCCCCGTCGCTTCACAATAATTAAACGAGGGATCCCTTGTCTGATCGGGGTCGGCGTCGATTGGCAATCGTTTTTCCAATTGTAGATGTAAATATATGTAACGAATTTTCACCAACCCAATCTGCTCTGGTGAAATGAACGCTGGGAACTGGGCAACGGGCAGCAAGGGATCCTCTGGGCGGGGATATGTGGTAGAAAGCTGACAGCTTCCTGCGCAGATGTCCTTCTATGACTCTGGAAATTCCCCGTCGCCAGTACGTCAGCAACTACGGCCCCACAGTAGGGGATCGAGTGCGTCTGGCGGATACCGAGCTGATCATCGAGGTGGAGCAGGATTTCACCACCTACGGCGAGGAGATTAAGTTCGGCGGCGGCAAGACCATCCGCGACGGCATGGGGCAATCGCCGACGGCCACCCGCGCCAACGGGGCTCTGGATCTGGTGATCACCAACGCCCTGATCTTGGACTGGTGGGGCATCGTCAAAGCCGATGTGGGCATTCGCGACGGCTACATTGTCGGCATCGGCAAGGCCGGCAACCCCAACATCCAGACGGGGGTGACACCAGGCATGGTGGTTGGCCCCAGCACCGAGGTGATTGCCGGCGAAAACTTGATCCTGACGGCAGGCGGGATCGACGCCCATGTGCATTTCATTTGTCCTCAACTGTGCGAGTTTGCCATCGCTTCGGGAGTGACTACCCTTTTGGGTGGCGGAACCGGGCCGGCCACAGGCAGCAACGCCACCACCTGCACACCGGGGGCCTGGAACTTGGGGAAGATGTTGCAGGCGGCGGAAGGGTTTCCGGTCAACTTGGGCTTTTTTGGCAAGGGGAACGCGGCGTTTCCTGAAGCTCTGCGGGAGCAGGTGGAAGCGGGGGCCTGCGGGCTGAAGATCCACGAAGACTGGGGATCGACGCCGGCGGTGATCGATAGCTGTCTGCAGGTTTCGGATGAATACGACATCCAGACCCTGATCCACACCGATACCTTAAATGAGTCGGCCTTTGTGGAAGATACCATCGCCGCCATCAATGGCCGCACCATTCACACCTTTCATACTGAAGGGGCCGGAGGTGGGCACGCCCCCGACATCATCCGCATTGCTTCCGAGCCCAACGTGCTGCCCAGCTCCACCAATCCCACCCGTCCCTTTACCCGCAACACCATCGAAGAGCACCTGGACATGCTGATGGTGTGCCATCACCTGAGCAAAGAGGTGCCAGAGGACATTGCTTTTGCCGAAAGCCGCATTCGCCCCCAAACCATTGCCGCCGAAGACATCTTGCACGACATGGGGGCCCTCAGCATCATCTCTTCCGACTCCCAGGCCATGGGCCGGGTGGGAGAAGTGATCATTCGCACCTGGCAAACCGCCCACAAAATGAAAGTGCAACGGGGGCCTCTGCCGCAGGATAGCAGCCGCAACGACAACTTTCGGGCCAAGCGTTACGTAGCCAAGTACACCATCTGCCCTGCCATTGCCCAGGGCCTCAGCCACATCATCGGCTCGGTAGAGGTGGGCAAGCTGGCGGATCTGTGCCTGTGGAAGCCGGCTTTCTTTGGGGTTAAGCCGGAGATCGTCCTGAAGGGGGGCTTGATTGCCTATGCCCAAATGGGGGATCCCAACGCCTCGATTCCAACTCCGCAGCCGGTGTACCCTCGGCCTATGTTCGGCAGCTTTGGCCGCGCCCTGAGCGAGACCAGCCTGCTCTTTGTCTCCCAGGCTGCCCTAGACCTGGGGATCCCAGAAAAACTGGGGATCCAACGCCGGGCCGTAGCGGTCAAGAATTGCCGCGAGATCGGCAAGGCGGATTTGAAACTCAACAGCAGCACACCTCACATCGAGGTCAACCCGGAGACCTATGAAGTACGGGCCGATGGAGAATTGCTCACCTGTGAGCCGGCAGAAGTCCTGCCGATGGCGCAACGATACTTTTTGTTCTAGGCTTTTCTCAGCTTGAGGGTCGAGCATCTGGGATACGACTGACAGCGGAACGGATTGGCTAACCCTAGCCGCGTAACCTGAGCATGGGCCACCTTGTTCTTCGCCATCTCAGCAAACGCTTCCACAAGCAAGGGATCCCTGCCCTGAGGGACTTGTCTTTGACAGTGGAGCCAGGGGAGATCTTCGCCCTGCTGGGCCCATCGGGCTGTGGTAAGTCCACCACTCTCAATCTCATCGCCGGCCTGCTGGAGCCGGATCCCTGGCCCCATCCGGGAGAAATTTGGCTGGACGGGATCCTGCTCAACCCTCGGCCACCAGAGCGGCGCGGCGTGACTTTGCTCTCCCAGCACAGCCGTCTGTTTCCCCACCTGAGCGTGGGGGAAAACGTGGCTTTTGGCCTGAAGATGCGGGGTGTTCCCCGGGCAGAGCGAGAGGCAGCGGCCTTGCGCATGTTGGAGCGGGTACAATTGGCCGGGTTTGCTCAGCGCCGGCCCAGTCAGCTTTCGGGCGGACAGGCGCAGCGGGTGGCCCTGGCGCGGGCCTTGGTGATCCGGCCCAAGCTGCTGCTGTTGGATGAGCCTTTATCGGCTTTGGATGCCAACCTGCGCCAAGAGATGCAGGCCTTGATCCGGGAGCTGCAGGCGGAAACGGGTGTGACGACGGTGCTGGTTACCCACGACCAAGTGGAAGCCACGGCCATGGCCCACCGCATTGGCCTGATGTTTGCGGGGCAGTTGCACCAGGTGGGATCCCCGGCGGAGTTTTATCAGCGGCCGCGCTCCGAGCGGGTTGCCCGCTTTTTTGGCGGGGTCAATTTTCTCGATGCTCAGGGGGAAGGTCACCAACTTCGCCTCAGCACCGGGATCCTCTTAAAAAGCGCTGTGCCCCTCCAAGGTCAGGTGCGGCTGACGGTGCGCCCGGAGCAGGTGCAGGTGTTTCCCCAGCCGCCGGGGTTGGCCGAGAATGTTTTCCCGGCCCAGGTGGTGGCGGAGCGCTTTGCGGGCCCTCAGCGCCGGCTGCAGCTCCGAACCGGCTGGGGCAACCTAGAGGCGTGGGTGAACCCCCACCAGATGTTTGCGCCCGGGCAGGCGGTGTGGATCCATTTGCCGCCAGAGGCTTTGTGGCCTGTGGAGGGGGAGCCCTCACCCCCGGCCCCTCTCCCAGCCCAAGCGCTCCGCGCCGCTCACGCGACCACCCCCAGCCCCTCTCCCAGCCCTCACCCCCGGCCCCTCTCCCAGGGGGAGTCTTCCCTCACC
>NZ_JANSJJ010000078.1:0-968 GCF_047502715.1 Synechococcus sp. H55.10 | reverse complement strand
GCAACAGCGAGACCGGCAGGTAGAACATGGCAGGGATCCCAGACTTTCTTCCAGGCTATCAGGCTCCCCCAACTCTAGACAGAGAGGATCCCGCTCTTGTAACAAAAATGACAAACAAGTCTCCTAACTCTGTTAGAGCCCGAAAATTTTCTTGCGAATTTCTTGAATAATTTCGCGACCGGCGCGCCAATCGCTGGGAGTCCTAGATAGAATAATTTGATAGCGCGGATCTCTGTGAAAACGAATCTTGACATGGTTGTCTTCTGAAGTAATCTCAAAACCAAGTCTCTGCAGTTTTCGCTCGTGAGAATCACTCCATTTGCGATAGTCTAAGAACAAATCATCTATAGACCCCATAATATCTTGACGATGTCTGTTGCCTTCCTGTGCATCGTTATATTGAAGCAGATCTTCAAGTATATGCCGAACTCTGCTTTTCTCATGTACTTGATCAATTGCTCTGTGCAAGATTTCCAAAATAAAACTCTTGGCTTCTTGGGGGTAAAATTCTCTCTCAGTTCTTCTCAAAATTATATCTGTTTCCGATGGCTTGCACCTCCTATAATGCCTTGTTCCTTGGGACATTGCAGACACAGTCTCTTGAAAATCTTCTAAGTCAGCCTTCAGCTTCTCTATTTCCTCATCCCTTTGTTGAAGCTGTAGTCTCAGCTCTGTAACCTCGTCTGTGTATGCATAGTGCTGCTTAGCTGAATCGCCTCTAGTTTGTAGCCATCTTTGCTGCTCCGCACGCAGCCTCTCTATCTCTTCCTCTCTTTGGAAGAGTTGGTTCTGTAGCTCTTCAATCCCTGCTTGGAGGTTTTGCACTCGCCGATCTTTGTCTTGGAGCTGTTCCAAAAGCTGCTGCTGCTCGGCCAACTGGGCTTCAAGTTTTTGGAGCCGCCCGCTCCTTTGCTGAAGCTCTTCCCGCAGCCTAGAAAGTTCTTTCTCGCCTTCCTCAATTTGCCAGC
>NZ_JANSJJ010000077.1:0-969 GCF_047502715.1 Synechococcus sp. H55.10 | reverse complement strand
GCTTGAGGAGGCGCTTTTCCACCAGAGCCCCCGATCTCCAGGAGCGCCCCTCGGCGTCCACTTGCTCGTTGGCCAAGACGGTCTGATCCACGGGATCCCAGTTCACCGGTGCTTCCTTCTGGTAGGCCAGGCCCGCTTTGAAAAACTGCAGAAACAGCCACTGCGTCCACTTGTAGTAGTCGGGCTGGCTGGAGTTGATTTCGCGCTCCCAGTCGTAAGACAGCCCGATGAGGTTCATCTGTCGCTTGTAGTTGGCGACATAGCGGGGCACGGTGTGTTTGGGGTGCGACCCTTTGTTGATGGCTTCGTTTTCGGCGGGCAGCCCGAAGGCGTCCCAGCCCATCGGGTGCAGCACATTGTAGCCGCGCATGCGCATCAGGCGCGCCAGCGCGTCGCACGGGATGTAGTTCCGACAGTGCCCAACCGATAGCCCATCGCCCGACGGGTAGGGGAAAAACGCCAGCACATAGCACTTGGGCTTGCTGGGGTCGTCCTGCGTGCGGAACAGGCGCGCCTGCTGCCAGCGCGCGTGCCACTTCGGTTCGATCTGTTTCGGGTCGTATGCCTCCGTCATCGCCTGCGTTGCACCTCACGCGGGGCGAATTGTACCTAATTGCTGGCGTGTCGCGTTGTAAATCGGCAGGAATCGGCGTGGAAGCGAGGTATTTTAAAGGCGTTGGCAGGAGACCCATTATGACTGAATGGGAGAGCGCCCGCCGTATGGAGGCGTTGGACTGGCGGATACAAGACTGGCTGACCAAGACGGCGCAGGGACGCGCCTGTGAACGCGAAAAGGAGGCTCTGGCAGACTGGTTGCTGGAGGTGTGTCTGTATTACGCTTACTTGGAGCAGGTAGACGATCCACAAGAGATTGCCGTGCTGGCGACGGAGCGGCTCTGGCAGTCAATTCAGACCGGCGCACTCACCTGGCGTGACGATGCGGGTCTGGGCGGCATCATGCGCTACATT
>NZ_JANSJJ010000076.1:0-984 GCF_047502715.1 Synechococcus sp. H55.10 | reverse complement strand
AAGGGATCGCGCGCTTTTTCCGGCCAGTCGGCAGGAAACGCAAAGGGCACCTCCCATTCCACCAGTTCGTTGATCTTGACCACCTGGCCGGCGGGCATGGTGAAGATTGCCGTGTCGGGCGCGGCGAAGTCCACGAAGTGGCCAGACCGGCCGCCCTGGGTAACCTTAAATTGGACAGGATGACCCTTCAATGCCGCGTTGAGCTCAGCCAGGGCTTTTTCCACTGCCGGATGCAGGCGGGCATAGATGCCGTCAATCTCCGGGTTGTTGGCGATCGATTTGAGTGTTACATGCGGCACGGTCTTGTACTTGAAGCCGCTGCCCACACCCTCTTCGGGACGCGCCAGCTCGTAGTAGTCGAAGACGGCGGTCATCAGCCGCTGGCGGGCGAGCGTGATCGCGACGCGCGAGGTATCGCAGGTGATCCAGCGCCGGCCCCACTGCTCGGCAACGTAGGCGGTGGTGCACGAGCCGCAGGTGGGGTCAAACACCAGGTCGCCCGGGTCGGTGGTCATCAGGATGCAGCGCTCGATGACTTTGGTGTTGGTCTGGACGGCGTATACCTTCGGGTCGCCGTAGCCGGCAATGCCGGTATCCGTCCAGATATTGGTTAACGGCCGGGTCGGAATCTCGTCCAGAAAGCGGACATAGCTGAGCGTATTCCCTACAGCAAACAGGCGCTCCGCCTGCCGCAGCCGCTCCAGGCCGTCATGGCCAGTCTTCCAGTGACTATTCTGACCACAGTGGAAAGTTCGTCCCTCAAAGGGATACGAAAATGTGGTGGCACCTGCCTCCTGCGACGTCATATCGCCCGCCTTGAACACCCGGACGCCCTCTGGGAGCAGGGTGGGTGATTCGAGCTCTGAGCTGGTGAGGCGGCGGCGGGTGCCGTCCGGAAGCTGCACATGATGGTACCCTCTGGTGTCCTCTTCTCCCAGCTCCTTCTCCAGAAAGAGCTGACGGTACTTCAGCCGGGCTTTGTCC
>NZ_JANSJJ010000075.1:0-987 GCF_047502715.1 Synechococcus sp. H55.10 | reverse complement strand
ACCCGGGTGTCAGCTTGCGGTGAAACCTACCCAAACGCTCTACCAGTGCCTCATACCCCTGGCTGATGATCTTGACCGAGTTGAACAGGTAGCCGATAAAGATGAGGGCAAGGGCGGCTAAGATGCCAGGCATAGGGCTCTTCTCCTAACAGAGGGTTCAGCCCCCATTCTAGACGGCTGCTGGGACTGCTCCCTTCCCCCTTCGACACGTCTCAGCCTCAATAGACAATAGAGAGGGGAGGCGTGAACAGGATAGTTAGAGCTGCGGATTTCTTGTTGGGGCTGCAATCTTATCCAGTAGAAAGCTTGTGTGGGGATCCCGTCTATGAAACTGGACAGCAGGAACCTAGAAGTTGGCCTGAACAAAATCTACGACGTTATTGTTGCCGGTGGTGGCGCAGGGGGGCTGTCGGCAGCCATTTACCTGGCCCGCTACGGCTTGAGCTGCCTGGTGGTGGAAAAGAGCAGAGGCCGCTCTTTTTGGATGCAGGATTTGCGCAACTATCTGGGCCTGCCGCCAAACACGCCAGGACGAGAGCTGTTGCGACAGGGGAGGGAGCACGCCCTCAGCTTGGGGGTGGACTATCTATGGGGCTTTGTGGAAGATGTCACAGATGAGGGAGACCTTTTTGCTGTCAAGGTCAAAGTAAGAAAAGTCAACAGTATCTACCCTGTTTTTCGCAGCAAATATTTGATTGCAGCAACGGGCATTATCGATTATTTGCCCCAATTGCCTGATATGCAAAATGTCTACGAATATGCAGGCTACTCGCTTCATGTCTGCATGATTTGCGATGGTTACGAAATGCGGGATCAGAAGGCAGTTTTGATTGTCAATTCAGAAGATCGAATTAATACGGCTTTTGTCCTCAACTGGTTTACGCCTTATATCTCGGTGTTGACCCACGGCCTCTGCTCGGTTGGCCGTGAGAATGTCTCTTATACACTTCTCCGAGCCCGCGAGACCGTACTAGAGCGCGTATGCGG
>NZ_JANSJJ010000074.1:0-992 GCF_047502715.1 Synechococcus sp. H55.10 | reverse complement strand
GTCTAGTACAGCAAGCCCGCAGCAAGGTAAGTACAATTTTGCGGGTCAACCATCGTTACCGAGAGAGAGGCAGTGACTTCTCAGAAGAGGAAATTGGGCGATGTCAAGCTTTCTTTAGCACCTTCCAGGACTACCTGTTGAGCTGTCTTCCGCCGGAGAGACAAGAACGCTATCAACTGGAGCGATATGTCAATTTTTATCGATTTCGGAGCTGGTACCGCGGCCGCAGCGATATAGAGTTAGCTTGGCATACGATTCGCACTCTGATCAAGGGCTATGAAGTAAGCGACTACTTGGATCCAGATTGCTATCGGGAATTGCCTCAAGCTGACCGCACTGTAGATGTAGAAGTCTTTGATCGAATATACAAGCAAGTTTGGCGAGGTTATCAGGAACGAACTACCTACGAAGGCTACTGGGACGATCAAGATTTGGCTAGAGATGTCCTACAGAATGGTTGTCTTAGATCAATTCATCCGGTCATTTTCTGTGATGAGGTTCAAGACTTTACCCAGCTTGAGCTGAATATTGTTTTCTGCTTGTCACCTTGGGGAAAATATAAGCTGGATTGGGCTATCGAGCGTTTACCTTATGCTTTTGCTGGGGATCCCTTGCAAACGATCAATCCTACATGATTTCGTTGGGATGCTCTAAGGAGCCATCTCTACAAGCATATCCATGCTTACTTGTTGCCGAGTCATTCTCTCGAGATTCCAAGTCCCCGAGAGTTAAAAAATAACTACCGCTGTAGCCCTCAGATCACTCGTTTTAGCAACCTGGTTAACCTGTGGCGGCGAGTTCTTAGCAATGATCGGGGGATTTATCCACAGCAGCCTTGGCGTTTTCAGGAACCAGGTAGGCCAGCTCAAAAGTTTGTGCTGGATGGCCAGGACAAGAACTTAACTCAACATGAGCTGAGGAGTATGCTCAGGAACAGCACGGGTACAGTTTGCATCCTGCCTTGTCCCATAGGAGAGGAGCTGGACTACGTG
>NZ_JANSJJ010000073.1:0-995 GCF_047502715.1 Synechococcus sp. H55.10 | reverse complement strand
TCTTAATCGGGTTGAGTGCTGTGCTCTGGGGCCTCCTCTGGGGCTACGCCACGCTGCTAGTTGTGCTAGTCAACTTCAAAGAACAGGGATCCGTTTACGCCTACCCCATGCAAGCAGTGTTAGATCGCTTTGTGGAATCGCTGGGGCTGGGTTGGCTTAAGGATCTGCATGCCATGCAACTGCAGCCACTGCGCCGGATTAGCTATGCCCTCTTCGGCGCCGTTACCTTGGGAGTGACCTTCATGCTCTGGGTTTTGGGGTGAGGCAGTGGCTAGCTCCTCGATCTAGCCCTAGGCAGAGCTGACTGCACCTGCTGAAAAGTCCCGCTGCTTAGCCTCTCTCGCAAGGAGGGATCTAATAGAAAATTGCTTGCAGCTTTTTCAAGCAGGCTTGGATCTGAGCCATCTCTTCCGGATTCAGCTTTTGAAAGCGCTCTTTCAGGTAGGCCACATGAACCGGGAAGACCTGTTCAAACAGTTTTTCCCCCTCTTCGGTAAGCACGATCTTGAAGCAGCGGCGGTTTTCTGGAGGTACCTCGCGGCGCACTAGCCCCTTTTGTTCCAGGCGATCCACGATCCCGGTCAGCGTCCCTTTGGTAACCAGCGTTTTCTGGGCCAGGATATTCATCGTCAAGCCAGGAGTGTTGCCAATGGTTACCAACACATCAAATTGGGGGGCGGTCAGCCCTATCTGACGAATGTGAGCGCTGGCGTAGTTTTCAAAGGCTTGGTAAGCCCGCGCCAGATCCCGCAGCAGCCCCAAAAAAGGCTCCCGCGCCGCCACCACCGAGGGCTTGAGGGCCTCGCCTTGGGGAAGCGGAGAGGACAGAGACTCAGCAGCAGTGGGCATCGCTGCAGCTCGCCGAACGAGACTAATCCACCCAGCAAGAACAGTTTTGGCTTTATGATAGCCGACTGCACTATAGTCCTAATACAAATTAACGGCCATTTCGCCAGCTCCGTGGAGCTATTCCATCCCAAGGCAACGCACAGGAG
>NZ_JANSJJ010000072.1:0-999 GCF_047502715.1 Synechococcus sp. H55.10 | reverse complement strand
CACGCCAACACCGGCTCCGACTGCCCCGACTTTTGCCAAGGCATTTAGCCCCACCTCAGTGGCCGCCGGCCCCACTGCCAAAACAACCCTGACCTACACAATTACCAACACAGCCGCCTTGCCCCTGACCGGCCTCTCTTTCTCCGATCCGCTACCTGCCGGCTTAATTGTCGCCACTCCCAATAACTTGAATAATGGCTGTGGTGGGACGGTGGCCGCTCCGCCAGGGGCAAATTCCATCTTGCTGGTCAACGGCTCGTTGGCAGCTAACGCCAGTTGCACCATCAGCCTGGATCTTCAAGTTACGGCCACCACAGCGGGATCCTTGACCAGCCCAGCAGTAGTCCTCAGCAGCAACCAGGCGCCCAATGCTACCGCTGCTGCTATCAACCTGGCGGTAACGGTGCCAGCTCCCACCTTTACCATGGCCTTTTCTCCTAACCCGCTTGGCCCACTTGGCCCGGCCCCTGTTACCGGCACTGGAACGCTCACCTTTACCATCACCAACAACGCCGCTATACCCTTGACCGGTGTGAGCTTTAGCCACACCTTGCCGGGAGCGCCGTCTTTGACAGTAGGGCCTGGCGTACCTCCTCCCTTACCTGCTACCTGCGGTGCTGGAGCTAATCTCGCAGCTAACGTGGGTGGGAACACCATTCAATTCACCGGAGGGTCAGTGGCTGTAGGCGGAACCTGCACAGTCACTATCCCCGTGCAGACGGCTCCCTTGCCAGCACCCGGCACCTACTCTTACCCCAACTCCCCTGTCACGTTGAACAGCACGCAGGCGGCTCCTGTTCAGGCCGGGCCTGTTACTTGGACAGTGGTGGTGAACTAGTCCTTCAAAAGCAGCTCGGCAATTTGAATGGCGTTGAGGGCTGCTCCTTTGCGGATCTGATCCCCGCACAGCCACAGCTCTAGGGCTTTGGGCTCGGAGATGTCCTGGCGGATGCGGCCCACGGCCACTTCGTCTTTGCCGGCCACGTCGATGGGCATGGG
>NZ_JANSJJ010000071.1:0-1018 GCF_047502715.1 Synechococcus sp. H55.10 | reverse complement strand
GTATAGCTGTTGACGAGGCATGCCATTCCTAGACAAGCACCCAAAACGGTGAAAAACCCAACCGATGGCAAACGCCTAGGAAATGTCTCAGCCAACTCGCTAATGAACATACTCCCCAGCCCTAAAGGGCGAGGATTCTTGTTCCTGGTTCCACAACAGCACTTAACTAACTAGTGGCTAGTGATTAGTGACTCGTTACCAGTTACTAACCCCTATTCACCACCTGTCACTACGCTAGGAGCCGTGCACAATTCCCCAAGTGTTTACACTTGCGGCGTATTTTCCTTTTACCCAAAGGTACTGTTCCACTCGACTCCCAGCTCCTTCAGTGCCCGACGCAAGCTGAAATAACAGTAACCTTAAGAGTGAGCGAAGACGAGTCTGGCGGCCTGTTTTTTTGAGTCCTTTCAATCCAGCGGGTCGCAAGAACTGTCTTCCTCTTCTCGGCTCCAGCCCGCCCCCAAAGCGTCCGCCGCTGCCGCCTGCAACGCCTGAGTGTCCGCCCACAACTGCGCCGGATCCGATAGCGGATCTGACAGAGGCACCAAACGCAAGATGCGGCTCTCCTGAACCAGATCAATCACCACGCTGGGCCGTTCCCCCTCCATGCCTGCCACCTCCGAGGGGGAGGGATCCCGCAAGCGGGCATAGTCGAAGCTGTTGAGGTTTAGGTAAAGGCTGCGATTGGCCACCAAGGTAGCCGCCGTTGCATCCTGAAACACCTCCATCACATAGCCCTCCCCCTGCTTTCGCACCCAACCATCGACGATATCGAAGTAGCGAACCCGCCCCAGATCCGCTAGGAGACGGTGAATATCCCGCTTATTAACCAAAATTCCGCTATCTACGATACAGGGTGCACAAGGACGAGTGTCTGTCATGGGCAGTCGGTCTTGAGGAGCAAGCGGATTGACAACAGGCAAGAAGTAATTAGAAGTAATGCTCAACAACAGCTAACCAACCATCGCAAATCCTCTAGAAAGTGGCCATCCCCAACAAGTCTAAGACTAGAGCAAAC
>NZ_JANSJJ010000070.1:0-47328 GCF_047502715.1 Synechococcus sp. H55.10 | reverse complement strand
CCCCACGGCAGCCTAGCGCGCCGCGCCGCTCACGCCCCCACCCCCAGCCCCTCTCCCCTAGGCACGCTCACCCCCAGCCCCTCTCCCCAAGGGAGAGGGGAGCTAGGTGTTGTGGTAGGCGGCCTGCAGGGCGGCCAAAGAGACCGACAACAGGGGATCCCCTTCTGCCGTCGTCAAGGCCAAGGGATCGGCAGGGGATCCCACTTGTCCCAGCAGTTGCCACTGGCCGGGGAGCTGGGACTCTAAGTAGGCTTCCCAAGGAGAGCGCTGGGCTGGATTGACAGAAACGAGGATGCGGCTGGATCCCTCGCCAAACAGGGCCTGATCCCAGCGCAGGGATCCGGGAGCCAGAGAGACGCTGGCGCCGCGGCCCCCGCTGAGGCAGGCTTCCGCCAGAGCCACGGCCAGTCCTCCCTCGCTACAGTCGTGGGCGGAGCGCACCCACCCCTGCCGGATGCCGTGGCGGCAGGCGGCTTGCACGCGCTTTTCCAGTTCCAGATCCACGGGGGCAGGCCGACCCGTGACCTTGTTGTAGATTGCCGCCAAATACTCGCTGCCGCCCAGACTGGTAACAGCCTGGGATCCCAAGAGGTAGATGAGATCCCTTTCTTGCTGCCACCCCTGGCCACAGACCAACTTCAAGTCTGGAAGGAGACCGACCATGCCGATAACGGGGGTAGGGTAGATGGCCTGGGATCCCTTCTCGTTGTAGAGGGAAACGTTCCCCCCTGTTACCGGTGTCCCTAGGGCACGGCAGGCCTCCCCAATCCCCCGACAGGCCAGGGCCAACTGCCAGTACACCACCGGGTTTTCCGGGTTGCCGAAGTTGAGGTTGTCGGTTACAGCCAAGGGCTCCGCCCCCACGCAGGAGAGGTTGCGGGCGGCTTCGGCCACCGCGGCTTTGGCCCCCTCGTAGGGATCCAAATATACCCAGCGGCCATTGCCATCGAGGGTGGCAGCAATGGCCTTGCGGGCAGCCTGCAGGGGGGGCACCTCGCCCACGCCAAACTTTTGCGAGCGGATGCGGATAACCGCTGCATCTCCCTGCCCCGGCCAAAGGACAGTGTTGTTTTGCACCTGGTGGTCATATTGGCGATAGATCCAGGCTTTGCTGGCCAGGGTGGGGCGGGCCAAAAGCCTCAGCAGCACCTCTTGCCACGTCAGGGTTGCCTGATCGAGGTGGATCCCTTCGCGACTGCAAGGGGGTAGGGTGGCGGGATCCCACTGCCACGCTGCCTGGACGTACTCCGGTGGCTCTGGCAGCAGCGGGCGGACGTAGACGGGGGTCTCTTCGGCCAAGGCCCGCGCCGGCACTTGCACCACGCAGGATCCGCGGTGCCAGATCTCCACCAGCGGCTCGGCAATGACTTCTCCGGCCACGCTGGCCTGCAGGCCCCAGCGGTGGAAGATCTCCATCACCTCCGCTTCGCGACCTTTTTGCACCACCAGCAGCATCCGCTCCTGGGACTCCGAAAGCAGGTACTCCCAGGCGGCCATGCCGCTTTCCCGCGCCGGCACCCGGTCGAGATCAAAGCGGATCCCTACGCCGCCTTTGGCGGCCATCTCCGCCGTGGAGCAGGTGATCCCGGCCGCTCCCATGTCCTGGGCGGCCACCACGGCTCCTGTGGCAAAGGCCTCCAGGCAGGCCTCGATGAGACATTTGCCCAGAAAGGGATCCCCCACCTGCACCGCCGGCCGATCCTGCTGGGAGTCCTCCTTGAGCTCGGCGCTGGCAAAGCTGGCCCCGCGGATCCCGTCCCGCCCCGTGGGGGCGCCCACGTACAAGACCGGATTCCCCACCCCCCGAGCTGCCGATTTCACCACCGCCGGCGTCTCCAGCAGCCCCAGAGCCATGACGTTGACCAGGGGGTTGCCACTGTAGCAGGGATCCACGGCCACTTCCCCCCCCACCGTGGGCACCCCCACGCAGTTGCCGTAGTGGGCGATCCCCTCCACCACCCTGGCCATGAGGCGGCGGTTGCGGGGATCCGTCAGCGGCCCAAAGCGCAGGGAGTTGAGCAGGGCAATGGGACGGGCGCCCAGGGTAAAGATATCGCGCAGGATGCCTCCCACGCCGGTGGCCGCTCCCTGGAAGGGCTCAACCGCTGAAGGATGGTTGTGGGATTCAATCTTAAAGGCCAGCCAGTCCCCATCCCCCAAATCTATGACGCCGGCATTTTCCCCCGGCCCCACCACCACCCGCTCGCCCGTAGTGGGAAAGTTTTTCAGCAGAGGGCGAGAGTTCTTGTAGCAGCAGTGCTCCGACCACATCACCCCAAACATGCCCAGCTCGGTGGGGTTGGGATCCCGGCCCAGTTGCTGCTGGATCTGGTGATATTCCTGGGGGGAGAGGCCGTGGAGCGTCAGCTCTTCAGGAGTAGGGGGCATAGGCACCAAGGTTAAGTCAACAAAGCCGGCCCCAAAAGGCGGGCCTGGCGTTCTTCCAGTATGCGACGCAGGCGGGGCCACTGCTGCAGCTGTGGGTCTTGGGCAATGAGCTGCTCTGCTGCCTGGCGGGCCAACTGCAGCACCTCTTGGTCATCCATGAGGCTGGCCAGAGCAAAATCGGGCAGTCCCGACTGGCGGGTGCCCATCACCTCCCCAGGGCCGCGGAAGCGCAGATCCATCTCGGCAATGAAAAAGCCATCGTGGGACTGCTCCAGGACTTTTAGCCGGCGCAGGGCCTCTTCGCTTTGGGATCCCGTCATCAGGATGCAGTAGGCCTGTTCGGATCCCCGCCCCACCCGCCCCCGCAGTTGGTGGAGCTGGGAGAGGCCAAAGCGCTCAGCATGCTCCACCAGCATCACCGAGGCGTTGGGCACATCCACCCCCACCTCGACCACCGTGGTGGAAACCAAGATATCCAGCTCCCGCCGGCGGAAAGCTTCTATGACGGCGTCCTTCTCGCTGCTGGTCAGACGCCCGTGCAGCAGGCCCACCCGGAACTGGGGGAAGACCTTCTCCTGCAGGCGCTGGTGCTCTTCAATGGCGGACTTGAGATCCAGCTTCTCAGACTCTTCAATCAAAGGCAGCACCACGTAGGCCTGCCGCCCCTGGGCAATCTCCCGCTCCATCAGCCGCACCACCTGCAGGCGATCCCCCGGTCGAGCCACCACCGTGTGCACCGGCTTGCGCCCCGGGGGCAACTCGTCAATTTGGGTAACATCCAGATCCCCGTGCAGGGCCAGGGTAAGGGTGCGGGGGATGGGGGTGGCCGTCATGGTCAGGACATCGGGGTGATCCCCTTTCTGTTGCAGGGCAGCCCGCTGTTCGACGCCAAAGCGGTGCTGCTCGTCGATAACCACCAAGCCCAGGTTGCGAAACTGCACCGCCGGCTGGATGAGGGCATGGGTGCCAACAACTAGGGGCAGCTCCCCGGTCTGCAACTGCCGCAGGATCTCGCGCCGCTTGGCGGGGGGTGTGGAGCCGGTCAAGAGTTCAACGGGCACTTGCAGTTGGCTGAGCCACTCCACCAGCTTGCGGTAGTGCTGCTCGGCCAAGACCTCCGTGGGAGCCATGAGGGCCGTCTGCCAGCCCGACTGGATGGCCGCCAGCAAAGCCGCCACCGCCACCACAGTTTTGCCGGATCCCACATCCCCCTGCAGCAGGCGGTTCATGGGCAAGGGATCCCGCAGATCCGCCAGGATCTCGTCGATGGCCCGCTGCTGGGCAGCGGTCAGCTGGAAGGGCAGGATTTGGTAGAAGCGGTCCAAGAGCTCCCCTCTAGCTGGCTGGTAGCGGGGGACAGCCTGGGCCTGGGCGCGGTAGCGCTGCCGCCGCTGCAAGAGGCTAAGTTGCAGGTAGAAAAACTCGTCGAACACCAGCCGCCGCCGGGCCTGGGCCAGCAGCTCTTGCGTCTTGGGAAAGTGGATCTGCTGCAGGGCAAGGGGCAAGTCCAACAGCTGCAACTGCCGCTTCAGGGGCTCCGGCAAGGGATCCTCCACCAAGGCGGCTGCCGGCAGGGCGAGCTGGACGGCTTTGCGCACCAGATCGGCGGGGATCCCTTCTGAGAGGGGGTAAACGGGTAGAATCTTGCCCAATCTCTCCGGATCCTCGCCCTCTCCCCCCAGCACCTCCAGTTGCGGGTTCTCCAGTGTCAAGCCCAAGCGGCCCTTTTTCACCAGACCGCTGGCCGCCACCACTGCCCCCTTGGGGTATTGCCGCTCCAGGGCCGCCTGCCAACTGCGCTGGGCAAATTGCCGCCCGCTGTAGAAGCGGCTGAGGGTGACTACGCCGCTTTTGTCGGCAAGCTTGAGGTTGAAGATGGTCAGCAAGGGGTTTTTGGGGCTGGTAAAGCAACTGCAGCTTTTCACCGTCCCCACCAGGGTAACCGTCTCCCCCACCTTGGCCTGGCGGATGAGCACGCGGCGGGAATAGTCCAGGTGATCCCGTGGGAAGTAGTAGAGGGCATCGCACACAGTGTGCAGGCCCAGTTGCGCCAGTTTCTCCGCCGACTTGGGGCCAATGCCCTTGAGAAATTGCAGCGGCTGCTCCAAACTAAGGCCCTTGGGCAGGGGCAAAGCAGGGCTGGGTGGAGCAGAGTGGGCTTGTTCTTGCTGGCGACGCAGCCGCTCCAGCCAGCGGCGGGTTTCCGCCACCAGGTGCTGCCGCTCCGGCAGCTCTAGCTGGGGGTAGAGGCGATAGCGGGATCCCAGTTCTTTCCACCGCCGTCGCGCTTCCCCATCCAGGATCCAGCCAGCGGGGGGATCCTGGCCAAACACGCTCTGCAAAAATTGGGAGAAGGTCTGCTCTCGCCCCCGCAGGTCGGTAAACCCCACCTCCGCTTCCAGAGAAAGGGCGCGCTGAACCCGCTGTAGATCCACCTGGCTCAAGTTGCTTCTGGGTTGGCTGCCGGTAGTATCCTTTATCCAACTTTAGCCAATGGCAAAGCGTCCCAGGCGCAGCCCCTGGGCCTCAACTCAAAAGGGCCTGCTCTATAGGACAGGCCCCCGGATCCAGAGCAACCTTATTCTTCCAGATGGAAACTAGCTGCGGGCCAGGGCGGATCCCAGCAGCACGGCCATCACTGCCGGCACCAGGGCAATGGCCAGGATGGTGAAAACTTGCGCGTCGGTCATAGCCAACTCCTAAAACCCAGTGCTGTAAACCTGCCCCTCACTTTACCCCGGCTGGTGACCAGACCTGGGGCCCAAAAACATTCTTTACAAAGCGGCCTTTGGTTCTGCGCTTAGCCGCTGCGGGATCCCCTGGCCTCAATTGTGTTACGATGTTGCTTCACAACGCTGTTGCGACCGCAGGGTAATTCTGGCCTTTTTTTCTTTGCAACGTTTGCTCTTGGCGTCACCATGGTAGCCGCCCCCCACAGCCTAACCACTCCCCGGGACAACCTGGCCATTTTGGCCGAAACGGATCCCATCGTTTACCGCCTCATCCAGCAAGAGCTTAAGCGCCAGCGGGATCACCTGGAGATGATTGCCAGCGAGAACTTCACCTCGCCGGCTGTCCTGGCGGCGCAGGGCTCGGTGCTTACCAACAAGTATGCGGAGGGTCTACCCGGCAAGCGCTACTACGGCGGCTGCGAATTTATCGACGAGATCGAACAACTGGCCATCGACCGCGCCAAGCAACTGTTTGGGGCGGCCCACGCCAATGTCCAGCCCCACTCCGGCGCCCAGGCCAATTTCGCGGTTTTCTTGGCTCTGCTGCAGCCAGGAGACACGATCATGGGCATGGATCTGGCCCACGGCGGCCACCTTACCCATGGCTCGCCAGTCAATGTCTCTGGCAAGTGGTTCCGCGTGGTGCACTATGGTGTGGATCCGCAGACGGAGCGGATTGATTTTGACCAGGTGCGGGATCTGGCCCTGCAGCACCGGCCTAAGCTGATTATCTGCGGCTACTCCGCCTACCCACGGACAATTGATTTTGCTGCCTTCCGCGCCGTTGCCGATGAGGTGGGGGCCTATCTGATGGCAGACATTGCCCACATTGCTGGCCTGGTGGCCACTGGGCACCACCCCAACCCCGTGCCCCTCTGCGATGTGGTAACCACCACCACCCACAAGACGCTGCGGGGGCCGCGCGGGGGGCTGATTCTCACCCGCGACCCGGAATTGGGCAAAAAGCTGGACAAGGCGGTGTTCCCCGGCAGCCAAGGGGGGCCTTTGGAGCATGTCATTGCCGGCAAGGCAGTGGCCTTTGGAGAAGCCCTGCAGCCCAGCTTTGCCCAGTACTCCGCCCAGGTCATTGCCAATGCTCAGGCACTGGCAGCAACGCTGCAACGACGGGGCATCCGGTTGGTTTCGGGGGGCACCGACAACCACCTGATGTTGCTGGATCTGCGCTCGGTCTCGGCAGTGCTGGAGAAAAACGGAGCGGCGGATCCGGTGATGACGGGCAAGCGGGCGGATCGCCTGATGGAGGAGATCCACATTACCGCCAACAAAAACACCATCCCCTTTGACCCGCAGCCGCCCTTTGTGGCCAGCGGCCTGCGCCTGGGATCCCCGGCCTTGACCACCCGCGGCCTGGGCGCAGCAGAATTTGAGGAAATTGGGGAAATTATTGCCGATTGCCTGTTTCAACCGGGGGATCTGGCTGTGCTCGAAGACTGTCGCCGGCGAGTGGCCCAGCTCTGCCGCCGCTTTCCGCTCTACCCCCAGTTGGGATAACCGCAGTCCTCTCCGCGGCTTGCCATGCCCTACTTGGTTGCCTTTCTCGCTGCTGCCTGTGTGGTTCTGTGGGCAACCCCAATGGTGAAGGCGGTCGGGATCCGCAGCGGCCAGTTGGATTTTCCCGATGAGCGTAAGATCCACCGGCAGCCGATGGTGCGCCTGGGGGGAGTTTCCATCTTTTTCGGCAACCTGGTGGCGCTGCTCTTGCTCTGGGGAGCAGGGGCGTTCGCGGGGCTGCGCACCGAGCAAGAGTACGAGATCTGGGGGGTGACGATCGGCGGCGTTTTGTTTTTTTTGATTGGCCTGGCCGACGATCTGTTTCAGTTGTCGCCCTTTTCCCGCCTGGCGATGCAGTTTGGGGTGGCTGCCGCCGCTTGGGGAGTGGGGGTGCGCATTGAGTTCATCAACCTACCGCGCCTTGGCCTCTGGCCCTTCCCGGTGTGGTTGAGCCTGCTGGTTACCCTGCTGTGGCTGGTGGGGATGGCCAACGCCATCAACTTCATGGACGGCCTGGATGGGCTGGCGGCAGGGGTGTCAGGGATCGCGGCAGTCGTGATGCTGATGGTAACGCTGCTGCTGGATCGGCCGGCGGCGGCGATGCTGGCGGCAGCCTTGGCAGGGGCCTGTCTGGGCTTTTTGCGCTACAACTTCAACCCGGCTCAGATCTTCATGGGAGATGGGGGAGCCTACTTTTTGGGCTTTACCCTAGCCGGGATCGGGGTCATTGGGGTGGCCAAGGGGGTGACCACGCTGGCGGTGGCCCTGCCGTTTTTTATCCTCGCCGTGCCAATCCTGGATATGTCTGCCGTCATCCTCAAGCGGCTGGCCAGGGGCAAGTCCCCCTTTCATCCCGACAAGGGCCACTTGCACCATCGCCTGCTCAAAGCCGGCCTGTCGCAGCGGCATTCAGTGCTCTTGATCTACGCCATGACCCTTTGGGGGGGATCCCTGGCCTTGGCCTTGGCCGGCCTGCCGGCAGGGGGCACCTACCTGGGCGGCGCCTCGCTGCTGTTGGCGGGAGTAAGCTGGGGGGCCTGGCAACGCCAGCGTCAGCGGCAACGGTCTTTGGCTGCTGAAGATACCGAGGTTCAAGCAACAGATTCAGTTAATTCAAAAAAGGATTAAGCCTGGGTTGTTCCCAGCCGCCCGCCTGCCTAGACTGGAAGAGATCTCCTCTGCCGCCTTGATGATGCGTCCTACACCGGAGCTGGCGGCCCTTTTGCGCCGCACTGCTGATCGCCTACAGGCCCAGCACTGGGGCTTTTGGGATCGCGAGTACTGCTGGCGGGATAGTACTCGCTGCAATTGCGGCCTGCTGGTGCGGGAAGCCCTGGGCTGGAATCAGCAGCAGCTTAGCCTGCGCATCCACCGCGGCACCTGGCGCTCCATTGCCCAAACGGCCTACCGCACTGCTGCCCTTGTCCTGAGGGATCCCTGGGAAGCCCAGTGTGAGACCACGGGCCTGCGGCTGGGATATGTGTTCGAAAAAATGGCAGAGCTGGGGTTTGACCGGCCGGAAGACTTTGCCGCCCTGGAAGAGCTGAGCGATCCGGTTATCTTGGCCCGCCTGGCTGCAAAAGGGGTGGAGCCGCTGCGGCGCGACCAGGCAATTCATGTGGCCCTCTACATGCGGGAGCTGGCCGACTGGATTGAGGAACAACTGCAGGCGCAAGCTCAGCTCAGCCACCTGACCCAACCTCTGCCCAAAGCCAAAGCACCAGAGGTGGGCGTCCGCCAGCCGCTACACCTGCGGTGAGGTTGCCTACAAAGCGCTCTGGTGCCCTCACCCCCAGCCCCTCTCCCAAAGGGAGAGGGGAGATGGGAAGCATAGCAAGGCCAGGCCGTCGCCCTGCTATCTGCAGCCCAAGATGAGGGGTGTAGAACCGCGCATCCAGGCCCAACTTCCTGCCCACAGGGATCCAGAAGAATTTCCTCGTTCTGTTTGGGAGTTCAGTTGGATTCGTCCACCATCACCACATGGGTGGGGATCTCAGGGGGCAGGAGCTTGCGGCCCGACAAGAAAGCCAGCTCGATCAAGAAGGCAAACCCCCCCACCTCAGCCCCGCTCTGGGCCACCAATTGGGCGGTGGCGGCGGCGGTGCCCCCGGTGGCGATGACATCATCTACGATCACCACTCGGTTGCCGGGGCGCAGGGCGTGGGCATGGAGTTGCAGCTGGTCTTGGCCGTATTCCAGGCTGTAGATTTGGCTGAGCACCGGCGGTGGCAACTTGCCCGGCTTGCGAACCGGGACAAATCCCAAACCCAGATGCTGAGCCAAGGCAGCTCCTAAAATAAAGCCGCGCGACTCGATGCCCACCACATAGTCCAGGGATCCCATGGCAGCGGTGCCGGCGGCCAATTGTTCAATAGCAGCCCGGAAGCCTGCTGGATCCTGCAGCAGGGGTGTCATATCCCGAAAGAGGATCCCGGGTTTGGGAAAATCGGGCACCAAGCGGATGAAGGCGCGCAAATCCATCCTGTTTTCCTCGTTGGCCAGCGGCTTGCAGAAAGCACGCAACCCATCATACCCACTTAGCTTAAGGGCAGATGGGATCCCTTTTTGTCCGTTCGGCAGCGGGGAAGATTTTTTATAATTGGCAGGGCTGGGAGCCGCGGCTTACCTGGTCTTTCTGTTCCTGACCTCGGAGACTTCTCATGCGCTATTACATGGCCATCGACTCCAATCCCCTGGCAAGTTTGCCGCTGGCTCTGTTTGGGGTGGGCAGTGAGTCGGCTTACGTCGATCTGCTGCAGGACAAGTTAACTGTCCGGGCGGGCAACCTGTTCAACGAAACCTTCTCCCTGAGTGAGTTGGGACAAGGGGAGCGCTTCTCTTGGCCCTGGTTCTACGGCCTGGGCGTGCGTACCGATTTCCAGGGGCTGGTGGGCGCGGTAACCAGCACCCAGGGGGTGGTTGCCATCCCGCTGCTGCAGGAAAAGACCCTCTTCATCCCTCTGCTGGGGCCGCTGGGTCTGCAAGTACCCTGCAAAAAGCTGGTCTTCAGCCTCAAGGATCCAGACACGTTCCTGGCTAACTTCAATCAGGGTCGCCCCGAGGTGAACGCCGGCCCGAAAAATCTGGTGATTGAGTGAGTAAGGGATCCCCCAGACGGCGACGGGTCAAGGGCCTACAGGAGTTGGGGTAGCGCGCCCAGAGGCGACACGGCTTATGCGACGCAAGCCCGGCAAGCCAGGGTCCACCACCACCACACTGCCATCCGGTAAGACCACCAAACCGGCAGGCTGCTGGAAGCGGGCCGCCGAGGTGGGGCCGTCCTGCCAACCAGGCTCATTCTGTCCGGCCAGGGTGGAAACTTGTCCCCCAGGCTGAAGCCGCCGAATGCGCTGGTTATCTCGGTCGGCCAGCCAGAGGACGCCTGAACTATCGAAGGCCAGCCCGGCGAGAGAGCGAAAACGGGATTCCGCCAGGGGGCCATCGCGGTAGCCCGCCTCTGGATCCGATTGGGTGGTCAGTTGTCCGGCAACAGACAACAGGCGCAGGCGATGCTGATCGGCAATCCAGAGATTCCCTTCCCTGTCCACCGCCAGGGCCGTGGGCTGCAGGAGCTGGGCCCGCTCTGCCGGGCCATCGGCGGATCCCGGCTGGCCGGTGCCGGCAACCGTGGCCACCTCACCTGCAGGGGTGATGCGGCGGATGCGGCGGTCGGCACGGTCGGCCACGTAAACGCTACCATCTGAACCCGAGGCCAGGCCAAAGGGCTCGCGAAACTGCGCCTGGTCACGCTCCCCATCGCGGTAGCCGGCTACACAAGTGCCGGCAAAGGTGGTTACCTGCCGCTGAGGGCTGATGTGGCGTAGGCAGTGGTTGCCGCTGTCGGCCACCCACAATCCCCCTTTGGGATCCCAGAGCAGCCCCTGTGGGGAGTCGAACTCAGCTTGGTCGGCTGCTCCGTCGCGGCGGCCTGCTTGGCCTGTGCCGGCCCAAACTTCCAATTCCCCCTCTGGAGAAAGCCGGAAAATCCGGTGCTGAGCTGGGTCGGCTAAGTAGAGGGAGCCCTCTGGATCCACGGCAATGCCCCCGATCTGCTGTAGGTAGATTCTGGACTCGCTGCCGGTGTTGCCTGACGGATCTGCTGCAGGCGCCGTGCGGCCATCCAACAAGGTTTCCACCACCCAAGCCGACGCTGCCGGAGCAGTGGGAGTGGGGGCGGGAGTCGCCACAGGCCAATCATAGACCAGTGTACCCAGCCCCTGCCCTGCAGCATCGGCAACAGCGACCCAAACGGAGCCGGAAAGAGAAGAAGGCGGCATCACCGCCAGACGGTCACCGCTGCGGGAGCGGATCTCCCCCCTCAGGAGGCGCTCGGGATTGGCGGCTGAAGCAAACAAAACCGTTTCTGCCCGCTCCAGATTTTCTCCCGACAACAGCAGCGGCTGGCCAGGCGCCGGCACCCCCGAGCCCGTGTGCAGCAGCGGCACCCCCACGTCGGAGAGCACCAACATGGCCAGGCGGCGATTGGCCCCGCCAGAGCCCCCAGAGCGGGCAGAAAGGGTCAGGGATCCCTTTCCTTGCGCCAAGGTGGTGGATCCCCGGTAGGCGACGGCGCTGAGCTCCGCTTCGCCGGCGGGCGGGTTGGTAAAGGTGAAGGTGGCCGGTTGTCCTGGGCGCAGGGGCGCGGTGGCGGTCTGGCGATAGCTGCCCAGGGTAATGCTCAAGTCGATCCCTTCCGCCCCCGGCCAGGCGGGGGTGCGGGCCAGCCAGCGCTCCACCTCTGAGGCCGGGAGCTGGGCCACCAGATCGGATCCCTGTTCTTGGAGCAGCAAAACGATGCGATTGTTGGGCACCGCCAAACCCGATTGGCGGGCCTGTTCGAGCGTGAGGGCAAAAGCGGAGGGGACGAGGGGAGTTGGGGTGGAAACCGGCTGCAGGGCAGAAGGGGGAACGACGCTGGGAGACAAATTAGAGGAAGAAAGCTCGCCGCAGGCCGAGAGGGCCAGCACCAGGGCACTCAGCGCCGGCAGAGATAGCGGTGCAGGGGAAACCCGTCGTGGCATGATGCAGCTTATCCTCTCCCCCAAACTGGGAAATGGCGGGAACCCAAACCTCCATATCTGTCTTCCTCAGCGTACGAGCTGGCGAAAACTGCCCAGCACCTTCCCTGCTGCAGGAGCCAGCCCGGCCAATGCCTCAGGCCCTGAACTGCATTTCTATTCATAACCAACTGCCCTCACCCACAGGTGAGTTACACTCCTCACTCTTTACATCCTTACTCAAATCCCCGCCGAAAAGCCAGATGGCAGTTGGGTGCTTGCCAAGTTGTGTCTGCGTTTGTTCGCTCGATGGCCAGAGACGGGATCCCAGCCTCTTCAAGCAGAAGCATCCGGCACGGTGGGAGACTGTCGCTAACCTATGGATCTGGAATTGGCCACCCTCGCGGATAAATCAAATAGACAGTACCCCCGGAGTGTGCCAACCACAAAGACTCTAGCTGGTCGCGGCGGTAGGTGCGGCGAACTTCTTCATTGGTCTTGGCCGCCGGATCTTGGAGGATGGGATCCCCTTGGCTGCTGAACCCCACCAGCACCGCCAGATGGCCGTTGCTTTTGGGGATCGGCGCCCCCTCCAGCTCTCCCTCGCCCCAGGCATAGCTGAGGAT
This sequence comes from Synechococcus sp. H55.10, assembly GCF_047502715.1. Taxonomy (NCBI): domain Bacteria; kingdom Bacillati; phylum Cyanobacteriota; class Cyanophyceae; order Synechococcales; family Synechococcaceae; genus Synechococcus; species Synechococcus sp. H55.10. Next base: position 35,073 of record NZ_JANSJJ010000070.1, on the reverse strand, counting down.
AGCCGGCACTCCTGCTGCGATCCAGGCCTCTGCCTGGGCCAGGCTCTGCAGCCGCGCCACCACGCCGGCCAAACCTCGCTCGGCCGCATGAGCCACATTGAAGGCCCAGTTGCCGTGGCCCTGGTAAACCCGGTCGTACACCCCGGCCGCCGCGGCGCGCACCAACGGCTCACAGGGGCGGGGATCCCGCTGCCAGTAGGCCATCACCATCGCCAAAGAGGTGGGGCTGCACCAAGCTGCTCCCCCGTCGGCATAGACCATCTGGGAACACAAGGGCAGATCCAAGACCTGGCCCCAGCGGCTGGGATCCCCAGGGGAGAGGTGGCTGGGCTGGGCCGGCTGGTTGGAAAAGGCAACCGCCACCTGATCCACCAGGGGAGAGCGGCCCGCCTCTTGTGTGAATAGGCGCACCCTGACCTGAAAAGCCTCTGCCCCGTTGTGGGTATCCTTGAGCACCAACAAATCCGTGTTTAGGTTGCCGTCCTCATCTGCCTGCCCGCGCACGGAGTGGCTGGCCAGGGTGGCCGGATCGGCGGCCCACACCCCAGCGTGGTACCACTTCGTCCAGCGCCCCGCAAGCTTGGCCCGGATCCCCACTTCCAACCAGGTGCCGGGGGGCGTGGTGGCATTCCAGGAGACGATCGCCTCCACCAGAGGAAAGCTGGCGGGAACTTCCGGGCTGACGGCTTCTCCCACCCAATAGCTGCCGGGGGGATAAAAAGGCCGGCCCTGAAACGCCGACTCAGGTGCTTCAGAGCTGACTGCTTGCCGCCAGCCCTCTGGATCCAAGAACAATTGCCCTTGGGGGTTCAGCCGGATCCCGCGGGCTGACCAGTCCTGAAAACCTTGGGGGGCCTGCCAGCGCTGCAATCCGGTGCGATAGGTGGAGTGGGTCTGGGTTTGCATCAGCAAGAGTCCTGGAGAAATTGGAGCCGGCTGGGCCAACGCGGGCAGGAGCAGTACAGCCGCGCTGACCAGCCCAAACAGCCCTTGCCAACCGCTCTGGCCTTCTGCAACCCGCATGGTCGGCTTGCCCCCATTAAAAGCCGGACACAATGACTCTGCAAAAGGGCATTTAGTAGCGGCGCTCTCTTACCCAGAGGCCAATCAACGCTGCCTTGCCCCAGGGATCCACTTTCACTTCTGCCCGCGTGGCTTCGGGATAACGCCGAATATCCTCTTCCAGGACATCTCCCACCGCTTCGGGAATAAAAAATTCTTCGATGCCAAACTTGAGCCGCCACCCGTCAAACCGGCCTCGCAGCACTTTCTCTTCAGGCTTCACGTCTTTGGGCATGTCCCGGCTGACACCGATGGCTTGCCAAGGTTGAGTTGGATCCCCGCCGGAGGGAGCTAAGCGCAGATACAGGATCCCTGGTCTGTCCAATTCAGATGACCAACCCGGCAGTTGTTCCAGGGTGGAGCGGCGATCGACGACGTAACCCAAGGTCACGTACCGGCCCCGCAAGAGGTCATAGGGATCCAGAGGGGCCGTTTGCAAGTAGATCGTAGTTCCGGTGGCGAGGGTCAGCGCCTGCCGAGCCGGTATCAGCAGAACAATGCCCAGTTGCAGCAGCAGGGCCAGCCAAAACCGCCATTGGGGCAGGGATCCCTTCTTAAAAAGATTCGACATAGCCAGAGGGAGCGACTTCTCTCTTATGGCACAGGTTTGTCGACCTCGGACAAAAGCGGGTAGAAGTGTCCCACCGGCCCCTGCCCCGCGCCAATGGCCAAGGGATGCCGCAGCGCTTCTGTTACATAGGCTTTGGCCGCCAGCGTAGCCGCCAAGGGATCCTTGCCCCAGGCCAGTTGCGCCGCAATGGCCGCCGAGAGGGTACAACCGGTGCCGTGGGTATGGCGGGTGGGGATCCGCTCCGTTTTCAGCACTTCCAGCCGCTCGCCATCGAACCACACATCCACCCCCTGCAACTCCCCCGGCATGCCCCCACCTTTGACCAGCACCGCCCCACAGCCCAAATTGCGGATCCGCCGGGCCGCCGCCTCCATATCTGCCAGCGACTGCAGCTCCAGCCCTGCCAAAATCTGGGCCTCGTAGCGGTTGGGGGTCAGCACCTGAGCCAAGGGGATCAGCCGCTCGCAGATGGCCTGAATGGCCTCATCGGCCAATAACTTAGCTCCCGTGCGAGACACCATCACCGGATCCACCACCAGCGGCCGCAACGCCCAGCGCTCCACCTGCCGGGCCACCTCCCCCACGATCTCGGCGTTGAGCAACATGCCGGTTTTGATCCCTTGCACCCCGATGTCCTGCACCACCGCCTCAATCTGGGCAGCCACTGCCTCCGGCGGCAGGGGATCCACCCGGGTAACCCCCAGGGTATTCTGGGCGGTCACGCAGGTCAGAGCGGAAGAGCCGTGTACGCGCTGGAAGGCAAAGGTACGCAGATCTGCTTGAATGCCCGCTCCGCCACCGCTGTCGGATCCAGCGATGGTGAGGGCGACAGGGGGATGCTGCTCGGCCAACATTGGAGCCGGAGTTGGTTCAGATGTGGGGACAGACATTGGCCAAACGACAAAAACTGCCGAGGGTACCGATAGTCATTTCCATCAATCGATATCGATCATCTTTTCAACGTAGCAGTGAAACTGTTGGTTCCCGATAGTCTGAGACCGCTGAGGTATTGGGAAAACGCTTCCAGACGCCCGTCAAGAAGCCAACCATAGTCATTTCAAATATCAAATGGGTTCGTCACGTCGTTATTGCTACGCAACGCTGTCACGAACCCGCCGCTCTAACTCCCCTCTCCCTCTGGGAGAGGGGTTGGGGGTGAGGGCCTCTGGAAGAGGGGTTGGGGGTGAGGGAGTGTCTGAATCGGGTTTGAAATAGCCATAGGAGTGGGCTGTTCTAGCCTAGATCTGGAGAGCCATCCGCGGTGGTAGCCACCACCTCTACCCAAGCCCTCTCCCCCTCCACCGCCGTCAGGCTCCAGCGCAGTAGGGAGGCTGGCCGCCCCAACTCCTCGGCCACTTGCTGGAGAAGGGATCCCTCCAGTTGAGAAGCAGAAACCGGCCAACTCAGGGGCAAAGACAGGCGGAGAAAATGCAGCTTCACAGGCTGTCGAAAACCATCCCACAATAAACTGGCGTAGAAGCAGGCGTGGGATCCGGCACGGCTAGGAGCCAAATTGTAAACGGTAAACCTCTTCCTCTTGATCGGTCTCCACCTCCAGATCAGAGGTAGGGTAAGCTACGCACAGCAGGACAAAGCCCTGAGCCCTGAGTTCCGGCCCGATCCCCATTGCATCCACCTGGGTCACGGATCCCGACTTCAGCCGCCCTGCACAGGTGGTGCAAACTCCCGCCTGACAAGAGGAAGGTAGCTCCAGGCCGTGCTCCAGAGCCGCCTGTAAAACCGTCTGATCCGCCGCGGCGGGGAAGCGGTAGGTCTGGCCCCGGTGATGGACAGTTACTTGATAAACCATAGCCGCCATTAGGAACCCACCCGCGAAGGAGTGCGGGCCACCGTCAGCGACTGCGGCTGGCGCATTTTCTTCACCTGAGCCTCGATCCTTTTGACCCCCTCCGCCTCCAGGTCGGCGATGTAGTGACTCTTATGCGCCTCTGCCTCTCTCTCGCTGGCAAAGGGGCCGTAGTAGTAGGTGCAGTCGTCGGTGGTGATCTCGATCCAAACCGATAAGCCAAGCAGCCTATCCAACAGACTGGTTAAAGAGTTGCTCACGGGATCCATCCCCCCCTATTCACAAGTGCCAAAGATCGTTCGGGATCTTTGGCAATCATCAACTAGATTCTACTGCTTTTGTTGACGATTTGTTGAGAAATGTTTCGACCTCGGCGCGTTTGAGCTGGTGGGGGGAGCGCTGCCGGTGAATCTCATAGAGGGCGATGCCCGCTGCCACCGAAGCATTCAAACTTTCCGTGCGGCCCGCCAAGGGGATCGACAGCAGTTGATCGCAGTGGCGCTGGGTGAGCAGGCTGATCCCTTCCCCTTCCGATCCCACCACCAAGGCGATGGGACGGCGAAAATCGGCGCCGTAGACGGGGGGAGCCCCTTGGCTGGTGGTGCCGTAGACCCAAAACCCCTGCTCTTTAAGATATTCTAGAGCGCGATTCAAGTTCACCACCCGCGCCACCGGCAAGGTGGAGAGGGCTCCTGCCGCCACCTTCATCACCGTCGCGGTTACCCCTGCCGCCCGCCGTTGGGGGATCACCATCCCCTGCATACCAAACGCTTCCACGCTGCGGGCGATAGCCCCCAGGTTGTGGGGATCTTGGATCCCGTCTAGCACCACCAGCACCGGATGGGGGCCGGCCTGACGGCTTTTTTCCACCAAATCCTCCAGATCCATGTACTGATAAGGCGTGGCCTGGGCGGCGATACCCTGGTGATTGGCACCAGCCGTGAGGGCGTTCAGCCGTTGTGGAGATACCTCATCGATAACGGTGCCCCGCCCTTTGGCTGCTTCCAGCAGAGAGAAAAAGGGCGGGCTGTAGCGCAACTTTGGCAGGATCCAAACTCGGTTGAGGGTAGCTTGACTTCTCAGAGCAGCCAGTACCGTCTGGCGGCCGTAGATAATCTCTTGCTCCAACTCGGCCTGAGGCTGGGCTTCTTCCGGCAAGACCCCTGTCCCGTCAATGGGAAGGCCGGGATCCAGTTTGCCTGTCAATTGAGAATCCACCTGGCCTTGAGGCGACTGCCGTTGTGCGTTGCGGCGGGGAGCCTCTTGAGTGACAAGCTTGGGCCCCCCATCTCGGCGTTTGGGCCACTGTCCCCGCTTGCCGACGGATTGCCCTGCTCCTCGCCGTTGCAGTTTGCCCGAGCGAGACAGCCGTAGAGCAGGTTTGCGCTGAGAAGGCTTGGGCATGGGCGTGGAAGAGGTAAAGACGAAAGACTATCCTAGCCTTCCTCCTCGCCCAGGGTCTCAGCCAAAACATCGGTGAGGGCGAGGACATGGCGAAGTCGTTCGGGATTGACCAGGTAGAGATAGCCCAGAACGGTTTCCAGGCCGCTGGCGTTTTGGTAATCGGCCAGAGGCAGATGCCGGGGTGGGCGACCGCAGCCATTGCGACCCCAGCGGACGATCTCCTGCTCTTCGGGGTTGAGATGGGGCAACAGCGCCAACAACAACTTGGCCTGTGCCGAGCCGCGCACCCGCCTCACCACCTGCTGGTGATAGCGCTCCAGCCGATCCGGCGGAAACAACCGTTGCCGCCGCACATGCAGTTCATAAATGGCATCTCCCAAGTAGGCCAAGGCTGCGGGCGATAGGCGACGGATTTCGGCCAAAGATCTTTCAGCAGTGGGGTCGGACAGCAGATCGCTCACAACAGCTTACAACAACCATTCGTTGAAAAAATATCCAGAACCGCTGCTGTCGGCTCATGACAAATTCAAGACTCAATCCGGGCCGATCCAGTCCATGCTAGGGCAAGTTTCCGCCATGCTGCCAGTCTCCCTGTCGCCCTGAACCCCCGCTTCTGTAAGTGATTTGGATCACGAAGCTGGGGAAGAAAAAGCGCTGGTTATGGTCATTGCAAAGGGTATGAAACAGCCTGTCCGTTGATCTCCAGCTCCCCTCTCCCCTTGTGAGAGAGGCAAAGTGTTTTAATCGTGCTTAGAACAACCATGACAAACCAAGCGGTACCGGCAAGGGTCTGACGCTATGAGCCTTGACAAGCAAGTGACTCCCCCCCTCAAGAAGAGCCAAATCCAGGAAGCAGTGGGCGAGCTGGCCGGCGATCAACGCGAAAAGCTGGAAAGTAAAGCCGAACTGGCCGAAGCTGCTGCTCAACAGACGGCTGAAGAGTCCCTCAAAGACGTCGCAGATGAGGGGATGGACTAGAGAGGAAACCGCTTAGCCGAAATTGGGGAATAACAGATCTCCGTTGAGCAAAAGCAGATAGGCGACAATCGCCCCGCCCATCCCCCCTATCAAAAAGCCGGCCGCCAATTCGCTCCAAGACTGGGATCCCCCGTTGCGCTGCGAGGAGACAGTGCCGTAGAGAGAGAGGGCTGCCGTCAGGATTAAGATCAGGCCACAGGCTCCCAGAAAGCCGCTCAGCAGACCGATGGACTCGTTGCGCAGCGGCCCCAGCTTGGTAAAGGGGCCGACCAGCCAATAGCCGTGGGCCATGCCGATTTCCAAGCCCCGCCAAATGGAGCTCAATCCCGGTCGGTTGATGGGCAACCAGTCTATCAACAGACGGACAACAGACGCGTGGTTGATCGGCGTCCAGAGATCGCCAATCTGCGGATCTCCTTCGGGGACGGTGACGTATCCCCTATTCATATTCAACGGAGCGGGATCGGCATTGGGTTCGACCATTTCAGCAACTCTGTGTCCGGTTCAAAAGAGATGGAAAAAAGCTCAAAAAAGCAGGGATCCCGCCGGGCACGGGTCGTGGCGGGGATCCCCTGCTTCCACTCAGAACGTCAAAATGTCCGGGAAGAAGCGATTGATCTCGATAAACAGGGCAAAAACGAAGCTGGAAAACAGGATAAAGGCCACCGGAGCAGTGGTGAGAAACTTGGTGAAATCAGCCATAGATGCCTCTCAAGAGTTGAACAGATAATGAACCGATAATCGAGTTAAGGAAGGCCGGGCTGAGGTTCCTCAGCGGGGCGAGATGGGCACAGCAGCTTCTGGCTCCTGAATTTCGCCGCTGGCAATTTCCTTCAAAGCAGCCGCGGGCCAAACCAGAGCCGTGAGGAAACAGCGCAGCGCCAGCGCTACATCGATTAGGCTTTCTTTCATCTCCGGGCTCTCCTCATCTCGAACTGCAATCAGGTAGGAGCGTCCGGCCCAGCCCAACCAACCGGCAATATAGAGGAAAAGCAGGCCGGGGATGAGAAACTCGCCCGCATGATTCAATCGACCATCTGTAACCAAGTGGGGCAGGCCCTCTTCGCCGCAGAGCAGCTTGCTGTAGCGTTCAAAGCGCTTCTCAGTTTGGGCCAGCTTTTGCTGGTAGAGAGGAGCCAGGTCAGGGCTGGCGTTGAGGATCTTCTCTTCGAGGCTGCTCAGGCGTTCGTTCATCAGGGCCTGAAAAGCGGGAACTTCGCTGCAAGGCTTCAGACCGATCAAGGGTTCTGCCTGCACAGATTGGGCAAGGCCAAGCGCGATGCAGAGGGCCAAAAGGAAACTCAAAAGGGTTCGCATAGCAGGATGTGTCCTTGAGCTAGGGGTCTAGGATCTGTCTAAATGTGCAGGAATGCTAAGTGCAGAAACAGGCACTAAACGGTTAGTATCATACTCCTGAGCGCCTCACCTCGACGGATCCCGAGTTTTAGCTCACACAATTCTTAAGGATCCTGAAGCGTTCCCACCCCTTTTCCCCCACTTGCTCTCCCATGGCCCGCGTCCTCGCCATCGAAACCAGTTGTGATGAAACGGCTGTGGCTGTGGTGGAGGCAGATGCGGCCTGGCCGGGGTTTGCCCCGCGGCAGCTCAGCTCTGTGGTGGCCAGCCAGATTGACCTTCATGCGGCCTATGGGGGCGTGGTGCCGGAGGTGGCCTCCCGCCGCCACGTGGAAACTCTGCCCTTTGTGCTGGAGTCCGCGCTGCACCAGGCCGGGCTGGGCGTGGCCGAGGTGGATGCTGTTGCCGTCACCTGTGCGCCGGGCCTGGTGGGATCCCTGCTGGTGGGGCTGATGGGGGCCAAGACCTTGGCCCTGCTCTACAACAAACCTTTGATCGGGGTGCACCATCTGGAGGGCCACCTGTTCAGCGGCTTTTTGACCGAGCCCGACTTGCGTCCCCCTTGTCTCTGCCTTTTGGTTTCAGGGGGCCACACCAGCTTGATCTGGATGAAGGACTATGGGGAGTACCAGACGATGGGCCGCACCCGTGACGATGCTGCCGGCGAAGCCTTTGACAAGGTGGCGCGGCTGTTGGGGCTGGGCTATCCGGGCGGGCCGCCGATCGACCGCTGGGCGCAACAAGGGGATCCCAACCGCTTCCCCCTGCCCGCGGGCAAGCTGGATCACCCCTACGACACCAGCTTCAGCGGCCTTAAGACGGCGGTGCTGCGCCTGGTGCAGCAGTTGCAGCAGGAAGGCCGGGAACTGCCCGTGGCCGATATTGCTGCCAGCTTCCAGGCCTGCCTCACCCGCGTGCTGACCGAAAAAGCGGTGGCCTGTGCCGAGGCGCTGGGCCTCTCGACCCTGTTGGTTACAGGGGGGGTGGCCGCCAACCGGGAGCTGCGAGCTCGCCTGCTGGAAGCGGGCCGACCCAAGGGCCTGCGGGTGATCATCCCGCCTGTTGCCCTCTGTACCGACAACGCCGCCATGATCGGGGCAGCCGGCCTCTGCCACTGGCTGCGGGGAGAGATCTCACCCCTGGATCTGGGCGTAGCTTCGCGCCTGCCCCTGGAAGAGATCCCTGCCCTCTACGGCAAGGGTGGCAGAGATTACCGCGAGGTGCTAACGGGTTCTGCCGTTGCCCTCTGACGTTGCCGCACCTCGAGGTAGATGAGCAGCGCGTTGATGTCGGCGGGGTTGACGCCGCCAATGCGAGCGGCCTGGCCCACCGTCAGGGGTCGGACGGCCGCCAGTTTCTCCCGCGACTCTTTGGAGAGGGTGGGGATGGAGTGGTAGTCCAGATCGGGGGGCAGGGGGCGGTGGTACTGCTTGCTCACCTGCTCAATTTGGTTCTGCTGCCGCTGGATGTAGCCGCTGTATTTGACGGCAATTTCTGCTGCCTCCTGCTCAAAGGGATCCAGCTCCTCATTGCCCAAGCCCAGCTCCAGCAGGTCGGCGTAGTGGATCGGGTTGCGGCGCAGGATCTCGGCCAGCGTGGCGGATCCTTTGATCCCCTGGCCGGTCAGTTGGCTGAGGTGGATCCCGGCGGGGTCGTGGGCCTTAACCCGCTGGGTTTCCAGGCGCTCGATCTCGGCGGCAATGCGGGCTTGCTTGGCCTGGAAAAGAGCCCAGCGGCGGTCGTCGATGAGGCCCCATTCCCGCCCCAGGGGGGTGAGGCGTTGGTCGGCATTATCGGCGCGCAGGATAAGACGGTATTCGGAGCGGCTGGTGAGCATGCGGTAGGGCTCCCGCAGCTCTTTGGTGCAGAGGTCGTCGATGAGGGTGCCGATGTAGCTGGACTCGCGCGGCAGAGTGACCAAGGGTTTGCCCTGCACCAGGCGGGCGGCATTGATCCCGGCTATGAGCCCCTGGGCTGCCGCCTCCTCGTAGCCGGTGGTGCCGTTAATTTGGCCGGCGCAGAACAGCCCCTGCACTTTTTTGGTCATTAGGGTGGGGTAGAGCTGGGTAGCCGGCAGATAGTCGTATTCCACGGCGTAGGCAGGCCGCAGCATCACGCACCGCTCCAGGCCGGGCAAGGAGCGCAACATCTGGATCTGGATTTTCTCCGGCATCCCCGTCGAGAACCCCTGGATGTAGAGCTCCGGCAGATCCCGCCCTTCCGGCTCGATGAAAATTTGATGGCTTTCCTTGTCGGCGAAACGGACGATCTTGTCTTCGATGCTGGGGCAGTAGCGAGGCCCCTTGGCCTCCACCCAACCGCCGTAGACCGGGGTCTCGTGGAGATTTTCGCGGATGATGCGATGGGTCTCCGGCGTGGTGCGGGTGAGGTAGCAGTCCATCTGCTCCCGCGGCACCCACACCTCCGGGTCGAAGCTAAACCAGCGCACGTCGGGATCCCCTGGTTGCCGCTCCATCACGGAAAAATCGACGCTGCGGCGATCCACACGGGCAGGGGTGCCGGTTTTCAGCCGGCCCGTCTCAAAGCCCAGTTGGCGCAGGGTGTCGGTCAGGCCTTCGACAGCAAATTCCCCCGCCCTGCCGGCAGGTTGCCAGTGGCGGCCAATCCAGATGCGCCCCCCCAGAAAGGTGCCCGTGGTCAGGATCACCGCCCGACAGCCGAGGACACTGCCAAAGTGGGTAACCACGCCCACCACCTCATCGTTGCGCCCCAGCACCAGGTCGGTGACGGTGCCCTCGCGAAGGGTCAGGTTGGGTTGGTTTTCCACCACCGAGCGCATCACCCGCGCGTACTCGCGTTTGTCGGTTTGCGCCCGCAAGGCCCATACTGCTGGCCCCCGCGAGCGGTTGAGCACCCGCTTTTGCAAATAGGTGCGGTCGGTAACCTTGCCCATCTCGCCGCCAAGGGCGTCGATTTCGTGCACCAGTTGCGACTTGGCCGGGCCGCCCACGGCGGGGTTACAGGGCTGCCAGGCAATCTTGTCCAGGTTCAACGTCAGCATCAAGGTATTGCAGCCCAAGCGTGCTGCCGCCAAGGCCGCTTCACAGCCGGAATGCCCCCCACCCACGACGATCACGTCGTAGTGGTCGAGAAAGTCCACGTTGTCTCGTCCAACTTTGAGCATCGGATTGCCCCTTGCTGGCTACCGGGATCCCCTATCCCAATTGGGTTGTTACAGCTTGTTTCTCCAGTCTAGCGATGGATAGAGGGCTATCCCCAAATCTCGGCAAGAGGAAAAGGCTCCTTGGCCAGACCCCCACCAGTTTGCCGCCCCGAGGCTGCCCAAACCGGCCAGGATCCCGCTCTCCCCAGTCGGATCTAATCCAGACCATTTTAGTCGGGTTTGGTTGACGGGATAGATCGGGGGTGATAAGATGGCCCCCGACGATGGGTAAACAAGATCCAGCCCTTTCTCCTGCCTGAGGCTCCCTATGACGCAAACCCTTTCCCAACGCCCGCTCGTGCCTGCCGCTGCCCCGGCGGCTCCTGCCCTGCGCAACCCCCAGGTGGGCTTCAGCCGCTTGCGCTGCCGCGAATGTGGGGCTGAGTACGAGCCGGTGGCTAAGCACGTGTGCGACCTGTGTTTTGGCCCCCTGGAAGTGGTCTACGACTACGACTGGCTCAAGGGCGCCGTCAGCCGGCAGAGCATCCAGGCCGGGCCGCTGTCCATCTGGCGCTATCGGCCTTTTCTGCCGGTGGTTTCGGAGCGGCCCATCGATGTGGGCACCGGCATGACGCCTCTGGTGAAGGCGGAGCGGCTGGGCCGGCGGTTGGGGTTGAAAAACCTCTACATCAAAAATGACGCCGTCAACATGCCCACCCTCAGCTTTAAGGATCGGGTGGTGTCGGTGGCCCTAACCCGCGCCAAGGAGCTGGGTTTTACCACCGTTTCCTGCGCCAGCACGGGCAACTTGGCCAACTCCACCGCCGCCATTGCCGCCCACGCCGGCTTGGACTGCACCATCTTCATCCCGGCGGACTTAGAAGCGGGTAAGGTGCTGGGATCCCTCATCTACAACCCCATCGTCATGGCCGTGGAGGGCAACTACGACCAGGTCAATCGCCTCTGCGCCGAGGTGGCCGATCGCTACGGCTGGGGCTTTGTCAACATCAACCTGCGCCCCTACTACGCAGAAGGCTCGAAAACCCTGGCTTACGAAGTGGTGGAGCAACTGGGGTGGCAACTGCCGGATCAGGTGGTGATCCCGCTGGCGTCGGGATCCCTGTACACCAAGATTTACAAAGGTTTCCAGGAGTTTGTGAAGGTGGGGCTGGTGGCGGAGAAGCCGGTTACCTTCCATGGCGCCCAGGCCCAGGGCTGCTCGCCCATTGCCCAGGCCTTTCGCGAAGGGCGGGATTTTGTTACTCCTGTTAAGCCCAATACCATTGCCAAGTCGATTGCCATCGGCAACCCTGCCGACGGCATCTACGCCCTGGAGATCGCCCGCAAGACCGGCGGCCAGATCGCGACGGCTACGGATCCTGAGATTATCGCTGGCATCAAGCTCCTGGCCGAGACCGAGGGCATCTTCACCGAGACCGCCGGCGGCACCACCATCGCCGTGCTCAAACACCTGGCCGAAGCCGGCCAGCTCGATCCTGAGGCGGTTACGGTTGCCTATATTACCGGCAATGGCTTGAAGACCCAGGAGGCAGTACAGGCGCAGGTGGGCCATCCGCTGCTGATCTCGCCCAAGCTGGAGAGCTTTGAACAGGCGCTGGATCGGGCCCGTACGCTGGAGCGGCTGGACTGGCAAGAGGCCTCGGTTTGAAGCGAGGGGGATCCCCCTGGGCTCTTAACGGAGTCTTAATGAAGAACTGTTACAATCCCTGGTAAAGGCCCACCTGCTCAGGAGCTTTGCACCATGCCTATCTTTCGTTCTGTCCGTCACTTTGCGCGTCGCTGCCTGCCGGTGGCGGTGGCTGTGTTGACCCCTCTTGCTTTGGCTCCCACGGCTCGGCCCCAGGGGCTGAACACCATTGCCGTTGAGCTGGAAACTTTGCCCAGCAGCTACTCGACGTTGGCGGCGGCTTTGCGGGCGGCGGGGCTGAATACAGCGTTGGCGGGGCCGGGGCCATTTACGATCTTTGCCCCTTCCAATGTAGCTTTTGGCCAACTGCCGCCGGGCACCGTAGAGACGTTGTTGCAGCCGGCCAACCGGGATCAGCTCACCCGCATCCTCACCTATCATGTGGTGCCGGGGCGGATTACCTCGTTTGACCTGCGGCCCGGCCAATCGACTACTCTGACCACCTTGGCAGGGCTGCCGCTGCGGGTGCAGGTGGGATCCGATGGCAGCATCCGGGTCAACGGGGCCAACGTGAACCTGGCGGATATTCCCGTCTCGAACGGGGTGATTCACGGCATTGACGGGGTGCTGCTACCCTAGTCTTCTAATGTTGGTCGTGGACGAAGCATTGGCTTATGGCGGTCAAGGTGTTAATTCCCACCACGCTGCGGGCACTCACCCGGGATCAGGAGGTGGTGAATTGCGAGGGATCCACAGTTCGGGAGTTGCTGGAGGCCTTGGAGCAGAGCTATCCGGGCATCAAGGCGCGGCTGTGCGACGAGAAGGGGGAATTGCGCCGCTTTGTCAATTTTTATGTCAACAGCGAAGACATTCGCTTCCTCAACGGCTCCGACACCCCTCTTCAGGATGGGGATGAGGTGAGCATCGTCCCTGCTGTTGCCGGGGGCTGAGGGCTGCCGAGCCTGCCGTGGATCCCAGGGATTGGTTAAGCCAGCCGGCGCCGCTGGTGGCGCCTGCTTTGCTGGGCATGGTGCTGGTGCGGCAATTTGCCGATGGGCTGCAGGTGCGGGCCCAGATCGTGGAAACGGAAGCCTACACCGCCGGAGATCCGGCTTGCCACGCCTATCGCCGCAAGACCCGGCGCAATCAGGTGATGTTCGGGCCGCCGGGCCATCTCTACGTCTATCGCATCTACGGCCTCTACCACTGCTTGAACATCGTCACCGACGCGGAAGGGATCCCCTCGGCAGTTTTGATCCGGGCAGCCCAGTTGGATTGCCTGCCGGAGTGGATCCCGGCCAGTAAGCGCTCGAAGCCTGCACGGGTGGCGTCAGGGCCGGGCCTGCTCTGTCAGGCGTTGCGCATCGACGGATCCCACAACGGCTGGCGGCTGGAGCGGGCGGAAGCCGGCCAGGAAGGCATTTGGCTAGAGGGATCCCCCGCTTGGGAAGCACAGTTGCCCATCGTCCAGACCACCCGCATTGGCATTACCCATGGGGCCGAGCTCCCCTGGCGCTGGTACATTAAGGATCATCCGACGGTGTCGCGCTATTAGGTCACGCTTTCATTGGCGAATCTCTTCTATCCAACCGGTTTTGCAACCACGTCTGAATATCCCGCAGGCTCTCCGGAGCAACTTCATGGCCCATCTCGTACTCGCGATAGGTGAAGTTCAGCGGCAACGGGGCGAAATAGTCCCGGATCTGGCGGCCAAAAGCAATCGGCAAAACGGCATCGGCAGTGCCATGAACCGCCAAGATGGCCAGGTGTTTCATCCGCTCCGGCTCCACCGCCTCGGCCAGGATCTCTGGAGATAGGCGCCCACTCATCGCCACCACCCCTGCCAGCTTCTCCGGCTGGGTCAGAGCCAAATACAGGCTCATGATCGCCCCCTGGCTAAACCCCAGCAAATACACCTGGCCTGGATCCAAAGCAAGATTAGAAAGATCCGGGAGCCCATCCGGCAACACCTGCTCCAGAAAGCGGCTCAGGAGCTGGAGGCTATCGCGTGCCTGCTGCGGATCCCCCACCAGCCCTTCCGGCGTCCAGGCCATTTCAAACCAGGCAAACCCGCCTACACCCCAAGCAATGGGGGCTCTCAAGCTGATCACCGCAAACCGGGGATCCAGATAGGGAGCCAACTGGAACAAGTCCCCCTCGTGGCTGCCGATCCCGTGCAGCATCACCAACACAGGTGCGGATCCCAGGCCGGCTTGGCGGGGGGGCTGAAAGCGGTAGGCGAGGGGCAAAGGGGGAGACACACAGACATCCTCCCGACGGGGAAACTATGCCCAATCCTGGGGGTGCCGCAGAACCTGGTAGAGCTTGGCTTCCCAGGTGCCCGGCTGCGGCTCGTAGCCGTATTCCCAGCGCACCAACGGCGGCAGCGACATCAGGATCGACTCGGTGCGGCCTTGGGTCTGGAGCCCGAAGATCGTGCCCCGGTCGTAGACCAGGTTAAACTCCACATAGCGCCCGCGCCGATAGAGCTGGAATTGTCGCTCCTGCTCCCCCCATTCCATTCCCTGGCGCCGCTCCACAATGGGCACATAGGCCGGCAAAAAGGCCTCACCACAGGCTTGCACCAGCTCAAAAAGGTGCTCCCAACTGCGGCATCCCACCCGCACTTGCAGCGGTGGCGGTTCAGTCGCAAGCTGGTCGGGATCCCCTTCTGCCTGACCCTCAGGACGGTAAAGGAGGCCGGGGCGCTCATCCTGATAGTCGAAGAAAATGCCGCCAACGCCGCGGGCCTCACCCCGGTGGGGCAGGAAAAAGTAGCGGTCGCACCAGATCTTGAAAGCCGGGTAGTAGGCGGGATCCAAGCGGTCACAGGCCGCCTTGATGGTGCGGTGAAAATGGGCCGCATCCTCCTCAAACAGGTAATAGGGGGTGAGATCCATGCCGCCCCCAAACCACCAAACCGGCCCCGCCTCGAAATAGCGATAGTTCAGGTGAACCGTCGGCACGTAAGGGTTACGGGGGTGCAGCACCATGGAAGTGCCGGTGGCATAGAAAGAATGCCCTGCCGCTTCTGGGCGCTGTTTCAGAATCGAGGGGGGCAGATGGGATCCGAACACCTCGGAAAAATTGACTCCCCCCTGCTCAAATACGTCTCCCTGCTGGATGACCCGCGAGCGCCCACCCCCTCCGCCAGGGCGTTCCCAACGGTCTTCGCGAAACTTGGCTTTGCCATCCAGGGCTTCCAGACGGGCACAGATGTCATCCTGTAGGCGCTGCATGAACCGGCTCACCTGTTGGCGGGCATCCACCGGCAGCGCTGTCGGGCTTGAGGCCAGCATCATCGTCTTCACTATCTCTCGCAACTTGCCAAAAACATCCCCAGTCCCAACAAACCCTCTCAAGCTGGGGCAACCGAACTCAAGAGCTCTGACCGCCCCTAGACGGTACAGTGCGCAGCTTAGGTCCAGGCCATTCTAGGATCTTACGTGGGAACCGCCTCGTAGGGACGGAGCCGCGCCCATTTGTTCCGTTCCTCGCGAAAGCTCTGGCAGCCCACCACATCCCATTCCATCTCCGTGCCGCCGTTGCGGATATTGACATTGATCTGGGGGCCTTGCGGCTCAAAATCCGGCGTCAAAGTGAGATGGGGCTGCTGATGCTGCGCTTCCACGGCATGGTAGGTGGTGCAGCGGTCTACGTAGTAGCAGTGAATACAAATACACATGGTTGCTGCCTGCAAGAGACGGTTCCCGATCTCGAGAGTAGCATCCGGCCCTTTTCTAGACAGGGGATCCCCTCTTTCTCAGCCGGCTCTTGAGATATTTCTTAGCAAACAGAGGCATCTCCTCGTCTCTCATCTAGAATCTCGACATACTTCTCAGGCTGAGGCTGGATCTGCCTCTAGGATCGAACTATCCAGGCTATCCCAAGGAATTGCCATGAACACCCACACCCGCTACCGCTTCACCTGCACCCTCTCCTTTGGAGATATTTACGGCCAGATCATCATTTGGTTGATTGTCATCTTTGCCAGCCTGGGCGCTGCCCTCTCCCTGATGAATAGCCCCCTCTATGCCTTTCTCACCATCGCCCTGATTTTGGTCATTTCCCTGCCTTTTTTGCTCTTCGCCTTTGTGACCACCCTGCTCAACCACATCGAGTTTGTGGCCGTTCCCCCTGAGGCAGAGGAAGAGCGAGCTGTGGCAGCCAAGTCGCGGATGGCCGTCGGCTAGCAGCCAGTGGGCCCCTTCCGGCGCTAAGGATGCCGCAGGTTGGCCAGCCGTTTCGGTGGCCAGCGGGGCTTTCTGCTTAATACTTGTTTAAACTCCGTCAGATTTTGTCTATAATTGAGTCGGAAGGCCTGACAGCTTTTTCCACCTTCAGGAGAGTTCTGCAGCCAAGCAGGATCCTAATCTATGCAAGGGATGGATCTACCTTGGCTGAGGGAGATGACGTGGTAAGAAGCTGTACCGTTTGACCTCTTGGCTGGTCTTGCTGCCTTGCTTGCAGGGGCGAGCCGGCTGAGGATGGCTTAGGAGAGGGCTGCAAGTCAGTTCAGGAAGATGGGTGTGCTGTAGTGACGAAGGTGATGGACAATAGCTTGGCGCAGCTCGACTACCGAGTGTACAGGTTGGCGCGGCTGTTGAGCGAGTATTTGAATTTGGGGGAATTGATTGCCCTGTCTGTTGGCTCTCTGCAGGAGGGGCGTTCTCGCAATGGAGATTAGGCTGGGCCTGATCTACCCGGGCGCTGGCGTCGGCAAGCGGGATCCCGTAGCCTAGATAATTTGTCCTCCGTTACAGCCCCTATGCGGATCCCTTCCTGGTGGCCGAAGCTCAGTTTTCAGGTCTGGCTGATCTTCATCGGTCGGCTGCTTTCCCAAACCGGAACCGGCTTTACCCTGTTTTATGCCACCCTCTTTTTTGTCAATCGGGTAGGGCTGACCGCCACCCAAGTGGGCTTGGGGCTGGGCGTTATGGCTTTTGCCGGGGTGTTTGGCCGCATCCTGGGCGGCTCGATGGCCGATGGTTCTTGGGGGCGCCGCTCCACGTTGATCCTCTCGCTGTCTATTTCTGCCGTGGGATCCTTTGGGTTTGCGCTCTCCTACGAGTTCTGGAGTTTTGCCTTGGCCAACGTGGCGGCAGGTTTGGGGCAAGGGTTATACTGGCCGCCTGCAGAAGCGATTGTAGCGGATCTAACCACGCGCGAGCAGCGCAACGAAGCCTACGCTCTCAACCGCCTGGGGGATAGCCTGGGTCTCAGCCTTGGGGTGGCTATGGCCAGCACGCTGGTGGCTCTGACGGGGGCCTATCGGCTCTTGTTTGTAATCGATGGTGTTACTTTTCTAATCTTTTTGGCGGTGCTCTGGTTTTTCATCCGGGAAACCCGGGCCACCTGTTCGGCGACAGAGCCTGTGTTAGCAGGTTGGAAAACCGCCCTTGGGGATCGCTCTCTCTTGGTGTTTGGCCTGTCGAATATCCTGTTCACCACTTACATCGCTCAGCTCAGCAGCAGCATGCCCCTCTACTTCCGCAATCGGGTAGGGATCCCAGAGGTGCAAATCGGCATTCTGTTTGCCTTACATGGGGCTCTGATTGCTCTGCTGCAGATGCCGGTGGCCCGTTGGCTAAACCGCCGCACGCGCGTCCAAGGGTTGCAGGGATCCGCCCTAATGTGGGGGGTGGGATTTCTCCTGGTTTGGCTCAGCGGCCTGGCGGCAGGGTTGGGAACCGTGCCGGCTTTGGGGATGGCGGCCTTGGCTCTGATGGTGCTCTCGTTGGCGTTGGTGAGCTATAACCCCTCTGCCTCTGCTTTGGTGGCGGATTTGGCGCCGGATCACTTGCGGGGGGTGTATCTGTCGGTCAACTCCCTCTGTTGGGCGGCGGGGTTTGCCGTTGGCCCCATGATTGGGGGGATGGCCTTGGACTTGCCGCAACCGTGGGCAAGCGGGTTGTGGGTCTTTTGGGTGATCAGCGTCGGCCTGGTTTTGGGGATCCTCGGCTTTCTAAACCGCATTCTCCCCTGCAAGGTGAATAGAGCCACAGCGCCTCTGGTCATGGAGCCCTAAAGCGCAGGAAAGAAGCGGATCTGGGGATCCCGGCTTGGCCAGTAGCTTGTTAGGATCAATCCGTCCTCAAAGATGGGTCTTGAGACCCAGTTTTTTGGGTGAGGATGCCGAACAGGAGGGCTGGTTCCACAATCTGGTCTCAACGGTGGAGGATCTGAATCGTGAGCTTGATTGGCAACATCATTTGGCTCATCTTCGGGGGCTTGCTGACAGGTTTGGGCTATATCTTGGGAGGGCTGAGCCTCTGCCTGACGATCATCGGCATTCCTTTTGGCTGGCAGAGCATCAAACTGGGGTTTGCAGTGCTGGCCCCTTTTGGGAAAGAAGTGGTGGAGTATCCCGATGCCAACAGCCCGCTGCTGCTGATCTTTAACGTTATCTGGCTATTGCTGTTCGGCTGGCCGCTGGTGCTTAACCATCTCTTCTGGGCTCTGATTCTGGCCATCACCATTGTCGGGATCCCTTTTGCAAAACAACACATGAAGTTAATTATTTTGTCCTTGTTGCCCTTTGGCCGAGATCTGCGCTGAGGAAGTGGGTGGACTTGGGATCTCGCCTTTTGATTTCCGAAGACTTCGCCAAGCTGACGGTAGGGGCGGATGCAGACTATGGGTCATCCTGCCGCCAAAATCGCCTCCAACAAGGGATCCGCCCCAAAGCGCACCACATCGGTACAGGGCCGTCCGGTCTCGGCTTGCACCTGGCGGATCTGCTCCAGCGCCGCTTCTTCCTCCCAGCCGAAGGTATTGAGGGCAATCCCCACCACCGGCACAGGGGCGAAGGCACCAGCAGCCATGGCCACCTGTTCGTACAGCTCGATCACCTTGGACAAAGGTGGGATGGGCACGTAGTCCATCCCTTTGATATGGGTCTGGCCGGCTCGGTGGACCAAGATCAAATGGGTGGGCTGGGATCCCCGCAGCAGGGGCAAGGTCGCTGTAGAGGCGGGGTTGAGCAGGGATCCCTGGCCTTCGAGGTGCAAAATGTCGTGGTCAAAGCCAGAGCGCAGCACCAGTTGCTCCACCGCTCCGCTGGCGTAGTCCACCCGCACCGCATCCAACGGGATCCCCTCGCCGCTGATGAGGATCCCGGTTTGTCCGGTGGCCAAAAAGCGGGAGCGCAGTCCCCGTCTCAGGCTGGCCCGGTGCAGCTCCAGGCTGGCGGACATTTTGCCCACGCTCATGTCGGTGCCCACCGTCAACACCCGTTTGCAGGGCAAGGTGCGGGCCAAAGCTTTTCCCACCGACAGGTTGGGGGGTTCGCGGCGAATGTCCCAGATCCAGGCTCCCGGCTGCAGCCACTGCCGCAACTGGGGATCCTCGGCCAGAGGCGTGTGGAGACCGTTCACCAGAGATAGGCCGGCTTGCAGGGCTTGGCGCAACTCCTCCCGCCAGGCTTGTGGCAACTGGCCGCCCGAAGGGGCAATCCCGATCACGAGCACTTCAGGCCGGTAGGCCAGCGCCTCCGCCACCGAGGCCACAATGGGAATGGCTTTGGCGATGCCGGTCAGATGAACCAGGGATCCCCCCGCCTGCTCCCGGTCGATCACCGCCACCACCGGGAAAGGCCCGTAGCGCAGCAGCCCCAAGCCCGTTTTGCCGTGCTCCCCCAGCAGGCCACCGTGGAGCAGGATGGCCACCCGAGTTTGGCTGGATAGGGATCCCGGCTTTCCCATTACTCCTCCCGCAGCTCTACCCCCAAGCCCGGTCGGTCGGTGGGGATGAGACGGCCCTCCTGCAGGACGGCCCCGACGAAGGGATCCTCGACAAGATTGAGGTGGCTGTCCAAATCCAGATAATCCACCAGTGGGGCCAAGTGGGCCGCCGCCGTATTCCCCAGAGCCGTGTTGCTGTAGCAGCCCAGCATCACCTGCAGCCCGTAAGATTTGGCCGTGTGGATCATGCGCCAGGCTTCGCTGAGGCCCCCACATTTCATCAGCTTGATGTTGATGCCGTGGACGCGATCCGCCAGGGCAGGAATATCGCGGCTGTCGCAGCAGCTCTCATCCACAAAGATGGGCAGCTTCGACTCGTGCCAGAGGGTGATCAGCTTCGCCTCCTGCCCCCTCTCCAAAGGCTGCTCTAGGTAGCTCACCCCTTGCCCCGCCAGCCAGTTGCTCATGCTCAAGCTCTGCTCCACCGTCCAAGCCCCGTTGGCATCCACTGTAATCAAGGATCCCAGCGGGATCACCTCTTGCACAGCAATCAGCATGTTCTGATCCGCCCTCAGCCCCAAGTCGCTACCCAGCTTGATCTTAAAGGCCCGCGCTTGGGTCTGTTCCATCCAGGCCAAGGCCCGCTGGCGGGCCGCTTGAGGGGTGGAAATGCCAATGGTCAACGTGGTGGACGGAATGCGGGAGCGATCCAGCCCCCACAACTGCCACAGGGGCTTCTCCAGTCGTTTGCCCATCCAATCGTGCAGAGCCATATCCACCGCCGCCCGCGCCGCCGACGGGATCCCGGCCTGCAGCAACTGGGCCTCGATTTGCTGGCGCTCCCAGGGGGAGTGGCGCCTCAGGATCCCTTTGGCCACATCTAGGCCCATGAGGATATCGTCCAGGGACTGGTGGCAGTCGTCGCTTAGCGAGAAGGGACAAGCCTCTCCCCACCCTTCAATCCCCTCTTCCTCGATCCGCACCCACGCCAGCGCAGCCTCACTGTAGGTACCTCGGCTGATGGTCAGGGCATAGCGCTTGTGAACGGTGAAAGCTTCAACATAAAACCGCATGGGCATCTCCAGAGGAGAGAAAGCTTTGAGGGGCAATTCCATTCGAGCTTAGCTCGGTTCCCACCGCCCCCTAGCTCAGAAAAAAAGTTATCCCCTGCCCTGTCCGCTGTCTATGGTGGAGGGCCCGCCTTTACTACTGCGACAAACCCAACACCTGTCTCATCTCCAATGGCTTTGCCCGCCAAATTGGTACATCCTGACCGCCACATCGTGGCCGTGACTGGAGATGGCGGCTACGGGTTGATCGGGTGGCAGCAGTATGGCGTCAAGCTGGCGGAGAGCATGGGGCTCAAAGGCTACCCTGTCTCAGAGAGCAGGGCTCCTGCTGCTTGGGATAGACCACCCTGTTTGCAGAGGTCATGCACGGGGTAGCTGCCGAAGAGCTTCAAAGTTTCCGCAATCGCTTCCAGCGCCGCAATCACCTCTGCATCCAGATAGGGCTGGCCGACCGGATTCTCCAGATCGACAAAAAAGACATAAGTCCCCGCCGATTTTTTGGTGGGGCGCGATTCAATACGCGACATGTTCAAGCCCCGCTCCGCAAAGACTTGCAGCGGCTTCAGCAGCGCCCCCGGCACATTGTGGGGCAGGCTGAAGGCCAAGGAAGTGTGGGATCCTCCAGGGGAAGCGGGCGCCCCATCCTGTCGATCTGAAGGCGAAAGCGGCCCACGGCCCACCACCCAAAAGCGGGTGCAATTGTCGGGGTGATCGTTGATTGGGCAGGCCAAGACCGGCAACTGGTAGAGGGTGGCAGCTCGTTCTGAGGCAATGACGGCGGCGCCGGGCTGCTGCTGCAGGCGATCCAATTCTTCGGTGGTGGAGCGGGTTGGGATCAGCGTGGCTTGAGGCAAATGGGCTCTCAGCCACGCCTGACATTGGGCCAAAGCCTGCGGGTGGGAATAGACCTGCTCAATGTGCTGCAACTGCGAGGCACGTCCGATGAGGGCATGGCGAATCGGTAGGATCAGCGCCTGGCGGATGCTCAGCCCCTCCAGTTGCCAGAGGGCGTCCAAGGTCATGGAAACGCCGCCCTCTACCGAGTTTTCCACCGGCACCACCGCCCAGGGTTGCTGGCCGGCAGCTACCGCCTCCAAACAAGCGCTGATCGTCGGATAGGGCACCAAGGGATGGGATCCCTGGCTGTGCAGGTGAGGCTGCTCGGGGCAGGCCAGCAAAGCAGCCAGCTCCGTGTAGGTTCCAGCAGGGCCGAGAAAGGCCACCGGCGAAGCGGAAACGGTCACGTCAGCAGTGGGTAGCACTGTCGGGGGCATTCCTGCAATCAATTGTCGCTGGGGGCCAGCTCTAACTCGGTCGCGTCAGCGGTCTGGACGAGCAGCAGAGGACAGTCAGGTTCTGGGCAACGGGGATTGGTCGCCACCTTTTCCATGGCCTTCACCACCTCCAACCGGATCAGCCTCTGCAACTCCTGATCCGCTTGAATGGCTTCCAAAGTGTGAAGAGAGCCATGAAAACTGGTGGCGTAGCGAGGCTGGAGATTGTTCAAGGCCAGGGCGGCAGCATCGTGACAGAATCTCTCGCAGAAGCAGTAGCGCTGCTGGCTTTCCAGGAGGAGCATCTCGTTTATGGCTTCGAGGACGGCCCGCTCCATTTGATTTTCCAGCCTCCTCAGGGGTTTGCGTGTCTCCATGGCTGCCTCCTTGTAGCTTCCCTTACCGATGGCGAATTCCCCTTTAAGCGGGATCTGGCCAGCCGGAGTCTCTAGCGACCTCCTATCCTCTAGGGTACCCAGCTCAGCAAACAATGTTGGTGCTGGCAGCCTCTCCATTGACCAACACTCTCGGCAGACGAGCAGAAAGCCCACACAGCAGTTCGTAGGCAATGGTGCCCGCCTGGTCAGCCCAATCCTGCACAGACAAACCCATATTTGCCAGCTTGGGGCCCAGCAGCTCCACCACGTCCCCCACCTGTATATCCGGCCTCTCGGTGACATCCCACATACATTGATCCATTGTGATCGTGCCCACCTGTTGGATCAGGCCGCCGCGCACCCATCCTCGCAGCCAGCCGGAAAGCCGCCGTGGGATCCCGTCCGCATAGCCGATGGCCAGAGTGGCAATGCGACTGGGGCGAGAGGTGATGTAGCGATGTCCGTAGCTCA
Organism: Synechococcus sp. H55.10; assembly: GCF_047502715.1. Lineage (NCBI taxonomy): Bacteria > Bacillati > Cyanobacteriota > Cyanophyceae > Synechococcales > Synechococcaceae > Synechococcus > Synechococcus sp. H55.10. The sequence goes on along the minus strand of NZ_JANSJJ010000070.1, from coordinate 12,249 downwards.
CGCCGGTTTGGGCGGGCACGGTTTGAATGTGGGTCAGCCGCGCCTTGAGACGCAAGATCGGCTGTAAACCCGGCACCGGCAGGTGGGGAGCAGGCGACAAGCCATAGAGGACCAACCCCAACCGCACGCGGGAGTAGTGAAGACGGGCCAGAGCGCCGGCGGAGTTATCCAGATGCAACGGTGGCAAGGGATCCCCGGCTTGGCGAATCTGTTCCACCACCTGGGCAAAGCGGGCGTGCTGCTGTTCCATGGCCGGAGAATGGGGCTCGTCTGCCGTCGCCAAATGGGAAAACAGGCTACAGCCCGCCAGCTCCGGGATCCGACAAATCTGCCCCCACACGGCTGCGGCTTCGCTCCAGGGGATCCCCAAACGGGTCATGCCCGTATCTACATTGACATGCACCGGGACGGGTCGCCCGGCCCAGCGGGCCACCTGGCGCATCAGGGGGATTTGCTCGGCGCGGGTAAGGCTGACCTCCAGCCGAGCTGCCATGGCCTGCTGCAGCTCCGCCCAGGTGTTCAAAGCTCCCAAGACCAAAATCGGAGCCTGCAGCCCCATTTGCCGCAACTCGATCCCTTCCGCTAGGGTGGCCACACACAGCCCTTTGACGCCGGCAGCAACGGCCACAGGAGCCACCAAGTGGGCCCCATGCCCGTAGGCGTTGGCCTTGACCACTGCCCAGATCTCGGTATCCGGCGACAAGCGGGCCTGCAACAGCCGCAGATTTTCCCGCAACTGGGCCGCGTCGATTTCCACCCAAGCCCGACTGGTTGACAGCTCCAGGTCGATGGCGCCATCCTGCTCTGCCCCCTGGGATCCTTCCCTTAGGGCGCTCCCCTGATCCCCCCAATTGCTCCGCACTGCCTGCGGAACCGCTTCTCGATTCACCACTTCACCCCCCCACACCCAAACCGGTCGTGATTAGATTTAGCGCAAAGTCCGCTCCGGCGCCATCCACAGCAGCGGCACGTCTGGGATCCCAGCAACCGCGTCGCCGGCCAACAGCCGGCTCAGCCAAGCATCTTGCCTTTGCGGGGACAATCCCTGGCTGAGCAGTCGTCGCAGTGCCCGTTGGAAGCCATCTCCCCCACCTGCGGGCGACAAAGAGGGATCCCCGGTCATGCGCCGCAGATCCTCCACCGCTTCGGTGTATCCCCCCAAAGCATCCACCAAGCCCACCTCCACAGCTTGCGCCCCGGTGAAGATGCGCCCATCGGCCAACTGTCGCACTCGCTCTTCGTCCAAGCTTTGTCGCCGCGCGATCATCTCTGCGTCCAACACCTGCTCTGCCCCTTTTGCTGGCAGGTGCTGGCGTCCTTGGGCCACATCGCGAATGAACTGGTCAAGGGTGTTCTCCACCAAGCCCTGCAGAAGGCGCTGCTCTTGAGGAGTGGCGCTGCGGAAGGGAGAGAGGATGTCTTTGTACTCGCCGGTTTTGAAGGTCTGCGGCTCGATGCCGTAGTTCTCCAGCAACTTGCCAAAGCTGAGGCCGCTGATGATGACCCCTATGCTGCCGGTCAAGGTGCCGGGGTTGGCATAGATTTTGTCGGCAGCACTGGCCACGTAGTACCCCCCACTGGCAGCGATGTCTTCCAGGATGGCGACCACCGGCTTGCCGGCTTCGTGTAGAGCGGTTACGGCACGGTAAAGTTCCTGGCTGGATCCCACGGCCCCGCCCGGGCTGTTGATGCGCAGCAATACAGCCTTGACGGCGCGGTCTTGCACTGCCTCCCGCAACTGTTCCACAGGAGAGGTGGGCAGGCCTACCAAAGTCGAGCCCCGTGGACCTCCTATCGTTCCTTCCAGGGTGACCACCTCGATGCGATCTGCCCCCTGCGCCGACTCCAGGCCAAGCCGAGCCGACTCTGAGGCAGGTCGTGTGCCGCCAACAATGGCCGCCATCAGGCAGACCACCAGCAAAGAAGCCGCCAAAATGCGGTTAAGCAGGGATTCCTCTGTCACAAGCCCCTCAATGTCACTGACTCTGTTCTATCACCCGGCAAGCTCCTCCGGTGGCCACAAGCCGAGAGCCTGGCAGAACCCATCCACCGAGCTCTTGACAAGCATCCACGGCCTGTCTACGATGAGTACCTGGCACTTTTCACCGGCGCAGCGCCTTCTTTAGGCTAAGCTGGTTATCTGGACATGGGGAAAAAGCTCCCTTTCCCGTTGGCCGAAAGCCTGGGGCTTTAGCTCAGTTGGTAGAGCACTTCAATGGCATTGAAGGGGTCAGCGGTTCGAGTCCGCTAAGCTCCATCCTCAAATAGAGAAAAGCTCCTCAGTCAGAGAATTGGGCCAGACGAGTACAAGCTTCGGATTCATCTGCGGGTGGAGTAAAGAGCGCGACATTGCTGCCGGCGAAACCCTCACCCTATGAAGGTGAGGAGATACGCAGAGCAAGAACCTCTAGCTGGGGAGAGTGTTCACAAGGACACTTTCCACAACCCGCACTCAGGATTTGGTATGGATCCGTTTATCCTCTGGCCGAGGCAGTCAAGGCAGAGTTCATAATCGGCCAGAACCAGTGGGGCCGCATTAGGATCACCGTGTCGATAACGTGAATGATGCCGTTGTCGGCTTCGATATCCGCCTGGATAACGGTGGCATTGTTCACTTCAAACACATCCCCTTCGATAAACAGATCGATGGGGGATCCCTCTACTGAGCCCACGCTCTGGTACTTGGCCAAATCTGCCTTTTTCAGGCGACCGGGCACCACGTGGTAACACAAGATGCGGGTCAGTTGGGGGATGTTTTGCACCAGGGTGGTAATGGTGCCGGGGGGCAACTTGGCGAAAGCTGCATCCGTGGGGGCGAAAACCGTAAAGGGGCCGGGGCTTTTCAGAGTATCCACCAAGTTTGCCGCTTTCACGGCTGTAACTAGGGTGGAGAAACCCTCAGCAGAAACGGCAATATCGACAATATCAGGCATGGCCGAGATCCTTATTTTCTGGAAGTTGGGATGATAGGAAAGCCAAAGAAACAGGCAGTTGCAGAGCTACCTAGCCTGGACACAATCGAGGAGGGGAAGGGTCAATGCCTAGCACTTGAAGTCGGCTAGCGATAGTTCTGATCCTGAATGTAGGACAGGCGGGCTGCTTCTCGGATCCCGTATTCTGGTCGGGTGAAGCGATTGAGTTGTCCCTCAAAATAACGGCGGTTCATCATCAAATGCCGCGGATTGGGATCGTCCAAAGGATAGAGAAAAGCTGCCCTCCCCGCCTGGATCACGGCTGAGGTAACGTTGTACATGGAGCGCTGGAAGCTGATCCCAAGCTGGATCAGCATGTCATCTTCGCCGCGGCAATGCTTGCGGTAATACTCCACCAAATACTGGGGCAAAAAGTGGTACATATCCTGGTGCAAAAGCGTCGGCGGGATCCCAGCAGTGGCCACCGGAAACTTGTCGGCGTAGAGGATCCCATAGTGGAAGTCCAACTGGTTGGTGGGAACTTCGTTGGCCTGGGCGTTGTAGGACTTGGTGCCGCGGAAGGGAGAGGTGCGATAGAACACGGCCTCTACGTAGGGGAAAGCCGCCTCGTAGAGCCAGGTAAATCCCTTGGATTTGGGCACAATATCGTACCATTCCCCGCGAATGCGCACCCGGTGGTAGATGGGCCGCCCGGCAATGGCGAAGATCCCGTTGACCAAAAAGTTCATCGCCTCCGGCACGCTGGTGATTTTGCCCTCGTCGTAGAGGTCGCTCATCTCAAAAAAGACGGGGGCCATAATCTCCCAAAACAGGCCCAGCACCGAATACATGGTGGCCTGGCGGCAAAGTTCCAGAAACATGTCTGGAAAGAGCTTGTACAGGCCGGTCAAGAGAGGATTACCCTGACAGTAGGCGCGGATGGCGCGGTCGGCATTTTGTTTGTATTCCTCGGAATCCATATAGGGATCCAACAGGCCCCCCATATCCCGGTGCCAGAGCATGGCCCGCATACATTCTTCGGCAAATTCCATGTTGATGCGGTCATGCCAGAGGTGATGCAAAATCCGCGGCAGCTTGCGCTTGAGCTCCCCTTTTTCCATGAACTCCAGAAGTTCCGGGTGGGCCGTGGCGGGGCCGCGCCAAATGCGCAAATCTGCATTATCTCCCGCGTAGTGGTTGGCCAGCTTTAGGTATTCTTCGGGAATGATGAACTTAAAAAAGGGCAAGGGATCCACAAACACCTGCTCGGCAATGTAGAGCAGATCCCGCCAGTAGAAGTCCATCGGCACCGCATAGGCTTTGTAAAGGCCGATAATTTGCATCAGGTTTTCCGGCGTATCCGGCAGCATGGATCCCCCCGCTTCGAGGCGGTGGACTACATCCGCAAAAGGGTGGGTAGAAGGGGGAAGCTTGCGGGTTGTGAGGGTTGTCGTCATGGAAGAAGTCTCCAACTCTTCAAAAGCTCTGGATCCTTGCGGCTATGCGTCGAGATCTCAATTCGGTCTTGGACGCTTCCTGGAAGTTCTCCGATTGCTTTGATCGCCTCCCGAGAAGGTGACCTAGGGAGAATGGGCAAAGTCGCCGGCTGAGGCCAAGATGAGGGTTTGGGCCTGAGCCACCTGGGTGGATAGAGTAAACGCCAACGGTTGCGGCCATTTCACCAGGTTCATAGGCTGGATCCCAAACCAGACGATCAAGGCAGTTAAGATAAAGCCCGGGATCCGCTCCCAACCTTGCACCCGTGGGTAGTAGGCGGTGCGGTTGTCCAATTTGCCGAAGCAGGTGCGGTTGAGCAGGATTACAAAATACACCGCCGTCAAGCCGGTGCCGCAGATGCTGATCAAGGTGGGCAAGGGAAAATCTTGGTAGCTGCCCTGGAAGATCAAAAACTCCGCCACAAAGCCCACCAAGCCCGGGATCCCGGCGCTGGCCATGCCGCCCAAAATCAGCAGGGCACTCACGGTGGGCAGGCCGCGCAGGGGATTGAGCAGGCCGTTGAGCACGTCCAGATCCCGCGTTCCCACCTTGCGCTCCACCAGGCCCACCAGATCAAACAGCAGCGCCAAAATCAGGCCGTGGGAGATCATCTGCACCATCGCCCCCGTCAGGCTAATCGGTGTGGCCGCCGCCATGCCCAGCAGGATATAGCCCATATGGCCAATGGAGCTGTAGGCCACCATGCGCTTGATGTCTTTTTGGGCGATGGCCGCCAAAGCCCCCGACAGCACAGCAATGGCCCCCCACCAGGCCAGGATCCCGCCCAGATCGGCCCAAGCTTGGGGAAACAACTGCAGCCCAAAGCGAAACAGACCATAGGTGCCCAACTTGGAGAGCACCCCACCCAGCAGGATCGCCACCGGCGGCGAAGACTCGCCGTAGGCGTCGGGCAGCCAGGTGTGGAGAGGCACCAGCGGCATCTTGATGCCAAAAGCCACAATCAACGCCAAGAGTGTCAGGGTTTGGGCAGCAGGGCCCAGAGAGCTAATGCGAATCTCGGCCAGCTCAAAGGTATGGGGATCCCCTAGCCAGTAGATGGCCAAAAACGCCCCCAACAGGAAGATGGCAGAGACAGCGGTGTAAATCAAAAACTTGATGGCGGCGTAATCCCGCTTGGGGCTGCCCCAGATGGAAATAAGCAGGTAAATCGGGATCAGCACCAGCTCGTAAAAGAGGAAAAACAAGAGCAGGTTCTGAGCGGCAAAAGCCCCGTTGACCGACCCGCTCATGAGCAAAATGCAGCCGTAAAAGAGATTGGGCCGCTTCACTTCCGGCTCCGCCGTCAGAATGGCGATGAGGGTGAGCAGCCCGTTCAGGGCCACCATCAACAAAGACAGCCCATCCAAGCCCAGGGAGTAGCTCAGCCCAATTGGCGGGATCCAATCCCACCGCTGCTCCCACTGCAAGCCGGTCGCCTGCAAGTCGAAGCGGGTAAATAGGAGCAGGGAGATGGCCAGCGGGATCGCGGCCAAGACCACCGCCAGCTTTCGCCCTCCCAAGCCCAGGAACAGGAGCAGGGATCCCACAATCGGCAACACAATCAAGGCACTCAGCATCGTCTTTTTCCTCTTTTCTAAGGACTCCGTCCTGCCACCACCCAAGCCTAGAGAATGAGCCAGCCCAGCAGGGCCACCCCCACCACAATGGTCAGCACATAGGCCTGCAACTGGCCGGAGGTGGTGTATTTCAGGACTTGGCCGCCTGCCAGCACCGCCAAGCTGGTCAAATTCACCAAGCCGTCCACCACGTAGCGATCAAAGAAAGCCGTGACATCAGAGATGATGCGCACCAAAAACACCACACTGGCTCGGTAGAGCTTGGAAGTGTAGAAGTCGTTGGCCAGCAGATCCTGCCAGTCGGCCAAGAAAGCCCAGTCCACCGGCCGCCGCTCCCGCGGTAGGTACAGCCAGGCTCCCAAGGCGATGCCCGCCAAGCTGGATCCCGTCATCACTCCAACGGGGATCCCTTCTAGGACGGGAATGAGATCCAGCGCCGCCAGGATCATGGGCATGTGCAGCGCCACTCCCATGGTGACTGTGCTGGGCAACATCATTGGCCAATGCACCTCTGGGGAACGCTCGCTCATCTGCTGCGGCTTACCCCCCCAAACCAGGCCGAAGACCCGCGTCAGCCCCAGCGCCGTCACCGCATTGGTAACCAGCACCACTGCCGCCCACAGCCCCTGCCCCGATTGCGCCAACTGCTGCCACAGATCCGTCAACACCCAGAAGGAGCCGAAGGGGGGCAAGGCGATGATCCCGGCCATCCCCGTCAAAAAGCACAGGCCGGAGATAGGCCGCCGCGACCACAAGCCCCCCAGGTAGCGCAGATCCTGGGTAATGCTGTTCCAGATCACCATACCCAGCGCCATCACCAGCAAGGCCATCGCCGGCGCATAGGTGAGCAGCAGTTGGTAGGCTTGTTGGGTGTGTCCTGTGCCCACCGCTACAAAGATCAAGCCCATGTAGGCGCTCACCAGATAGGACAAGGCCCGCTTGGCATCGATTTGGGCCAGGGCCACGAAGGCTCCTCCCACTGCCGTCAGTGCCCCGATCACCAGCATCACTTCCAGCACGGTTGGGGAAAGAGCATAGAGCGGTTGCAGGCGAATCAACACCCAAGCTCCCGTGCCCACCACCACCGAGTTGCGCAAGATCGAGGCCGGGATCGGCCCCTCCATCGCCTCATCCAGCCACAGGTGCAGGGGGAACTGGGCACACTTGCCCACCGGGCCAGCCAACAACCCCAGCCCCGCCAAAGTGATCAAGGTCGGATCCACAGAGATAGCTCCTGCCTGCACCGACTTTGCCCAAGCCGTCAAGTCATCAAACTCCCAGGATCCCGTCAAAGGATAGATGGCGATGACCCCCATCAAGAGCAACAGGTCGCCAATGCGCTTGGTCAGAAAAGCATCCCGCGCCCCTGTTACCACCAGCGACTGGTTAAACCAAAGGCCCACCAACAGGTAGGTGCCCAGAGTCAAAATTTCCAAGATGACGTAGCTAAAAAACAAAGAGTCGCACAAGGCCAGAGCGCACATCCCCCCCTCAAATAGGCCCAGCAAGGAGAAAAACCGCGCCCAGCCCCAGTCCATTTCCATGTAGCCAAAGCCGTAGATCTGGGCCACCAGGTTTAGCGCTGTCACCACGGCGCAGGCCCCCAGCGTTAGCGATGAGACCTGCAGCGGCAGCTCCAATACCAGATCCCCCACCTGCAGCCAGGGCAGCCGAATCACCTGCGACGGCTGATCCCAAATTGCCACCAGCGCTCCTACACTGTGCAAGAACGCCAGCAAAGTCAGCAGCGCATTCAGATAGCCCGCCGGACGGGGTCCTGTGCGCCGGGTAATTCCTGGGGACCAGATTAGCGCTCCCGTCCACGCCACCAAGGCATAGAGGGGAATGAGCCATGCAGTTGTGATCAGCCCGTTCAAGCTCATAATCCTCCTTCGGCCAGGGATCTTGGCCAAACTGGAACACTCGCTGAGATCCTGCAAGAAATCTTAAAAAGCATCCTAGCGGAGAACCGAGATAGATAAAAATTGAACTTTCCGATGAGATCTCTAGGTAAGAGTCTATGCTTTAAGAGCGGGTAGCCAGGTGGTCTCTGTTGTTGTGACCACCTTGCTTTTTATCCTCACTACTTCTATAGGGTAGATGGGAACAAGCTCCTTGGAAACCTGAGGATCCGCGGTTGGGTGGATCCAGTTTCCGGTGCTGTTTCCGATCCAGCAGGACGGGCGCGCCCCAGTTCAGCTCTTCTCCCCAGTCCGCTACTCAATCAAGTCGCTATGGAATTGCTATTGTGAAGTTGCTATGAAGATCAAGAGCAATGCCCTAGAAAGGCGTCTTGACTTTGGGTTGCTTGACCTTGAGTTCGCGAATCCGTTTCAACATTTTTTGGAAATACTCGGCCAGGTAATCTTCAAGCGAGGTCAGAGAGGTCAGTTCAATCCCCAAGGTTTCGCACACAGCTGTCATATCGGCATGCATGGGTTCTTTGGCAGCAATCACCTCGACAAAGGCCAGCCGGTCGGCAATGTTCCAGCTCCACTGAAAGAACTGGGCCACCTTACGCGCTCCTCGCAGCAGTCCCAAGGGCATGGTGCTGACCTTGGCTTTTTTGCCGGAGAGCTGCTCGCACAGGGCGATGACTTCTTGGGATGTCCAGGCCTTGGGCCCCACCAAAGGGAAGATCTGCTGCTTGGCGCCTTCGACACTAAGGGATCGCACGGCAAACCGGGCTGCATCTAGGGTGTCGAGGTAGGCTGTGGGGATGCTCTCGCTGGCTACCCAAACAATTTGCTCTTCCAAAATGGGGATGGCATACTGGCCGATCAATCCCTGCATGAAGCCCGCCGGACGAAAGATGGTGTAGGGCATCTGGGATCCGATCAAGTACTTCTCGATGTGGTGCTTGAAATTCATCAGGGGCACATTGGGGTACTCATGCTGAGCACCCATGATGGAGAAAAAGACGAAGTGGCCCACTTGGGCAGCCCGTGCCGCATTGATCAGAGCAACTTTGCCATCCCAATCCACCTGGCGGGCGCTGAGGGTGTCGGTTACCCGCACCGTGGCACAGTCGATCACCGCCTCGACGCCTTCCATTGCCGCTCGGAGCGTGCTGGGCTGCAGTAGGTTCCCCACCTTGAGGTGGGCGCCCCATTCACTCAAGAAAGCAGCCTTGGCCGGGTTTCGCACCAGACAAGTCACCTGATGCCCTTCTTCGATGGCCCGCCGCACCACCTGACGGCCCAGCGTTCCTGTTGCCCCCACAACCAGCACGTTCATAAAATTATCATTTCTTAACCTTAGGCTTAGTCTATCAGACAAAGGCAGCTTCCAACACAGAAGGATAGCTTGGTAGCCCCGAACTGGAGTGCGGAGCGGAAAAGCCCGTAATTGGCAATAACAGCGCCTTTACGAGTTTGTTTTTGAACTGTGTAAGAATCCCCCGCCTTTAGGCAGTGGGAGTGTCAAAACTCGGCCCAACTCTAAGCCATGAACAAAACAGGGATCCCCGACCCAAGGAGCTTTGCAGGGATCCCCGGCTCAGTCTGCTGCCGAGAGAGTGTTCACCCAGCCAGCTCGTTCATGCGTTGTGCCAAGGTGAAATCCAGTTCCGTAATGCCTCCGGCATCGTGGGTGGTGAGATCCACCCGCACGCGGTTGTAGACATTGGTCCACTCGGGGTGATGCCCCATGCTCTCGGCCACCAAAGCCACACTGCTCATCCAGCCGAAAGCTTCCACAAAGGAGCGAAATTGAAACTGGCGATGCAGCTTCCCCTCCTGCAAAGACCAGCCAGGCAGCTCCTCTAGCTTGGCCTGGATCTCGGCTTCACTGAGTTTGACAGGTCTGGACATGGGCCTTCCCTCCAGTCGATGCCATCGTTTCCATCACGTTTTCATCAAAAGAGCGGCTGCGGGCAGATCCCAGCTTCTTTACAAAACTTCGTAGTCTTCCAGTTCCTGGGAGGCGGCAGCAGGGCCGAGGGGTTTGTATAGCCAGTAGCCTTGCACAGCAAAGTGGGCCTGCCTATAGAAGTTAAGGGCAGCTTGATTGTGGCGGTAAACCTGCAAGGTGATGGCCGACAACCGCTGCTGGGATCCCCAGCGTTCTACCTGTTGCAGCAAAGCTCTGCCCAGCCCCCGCCGACGATGGGCGGGATCCACCCAGAGCAAAAAAACGTAGGCCACCCGACGATGAGTGGCTTGGTCAGTAGAAATGCCGGCCCACACGCCGCCCACCGGCTCCCCTGTTGCTTCGTTGAGGATCCACCAGCAGGGAGTACGGGGGGGGTCAAAGAGGCGATCCAGGGTCGCTTCCAGGTGATCCCACTGGCTTTGCTCAGGGAAAGATTCCTGCAAGGTGGCCTGCAATCCCCGCCGCACCCAAGGCCGATCCCAAGCAGAGCCAATGCGCCAACGGTAACCAGCAGGCAGAGGGATCTCCAGTTCAGCCATCCTCAAGCATTCGCGGAAGAAAGATCGGCAAGACCCATCGATGTTACTTCCTCTACCGGGGCCGGCTGGGCCATATCTTCTGGCAGAAACGAGCGGATGCTCACCACCACCAGAGTAAACAGGAACACCAGCAGGATGAGAGCAGGAAAGATATATTGCCGCAGGATGTTCATATTTCTACATAACCTTGGCCTTTACAGTATAGTCCAGAGCAGGATCTCTGGTCGGCCTTGTGGCAACCTTCCCCAGCCCCCATCGACTAACCGGGCGGGATCCCGCGCGTCAACAAGGTGAGAGACTGTAGCCTATGATTCCAAAGTAAGCTCCGTCGTGCATTAAGGTTAAGCGCAGGTAGGTAGGTACTTGCCCTGACCCGTGAGCGGAGAGCCGATGAGCCCCCCAAGCCGCCCCTTAAAGACTTTGGGGATCCCTCCCAACGCCTGGGCTGTGAACGCCGCAATGGCCGACATCACCCGTCCGCCTTTGGAGCCTCGGCCCATCCTGCTGCCTACCTCCAGCAAAACCCTGCGCCTGGATCTGGCCAAAGCGGCGCTGCTGGTCATTGACATGCAAAACGACTTTTGCCACCCCGACGGGTGGCTGGCCAGCATTGGCGTCGATGTTACACCGGCGCGAGCTCCCATTGGCCCCCTGAAAACTCTATTGCCCCGCCTGCGGCAGGCCCAGGTGCCGATCGTGTGGGTCAACTGGGGCAATCGGCCCGACCTGCTCAACATCAGCGCCGGCCTGCGACACGTCTACAATCCCACCGGAGAGGGGGTAGGGCTGGGGGATCCCTTGCCCAAAAAGGGGTCTTTGGTTCTCACCCGCGGCAGTTGGGGCGCGGCTGTGGTGGAGGAATTGGAAGTCAAACCCGAGGATATTTGGGTGGATAAGTTCCGCATGAGTGGCTTTTGGGACACCCCTCTCGACAGCATTCTCAAAAATCTCGGACGTACCACCCTCTTTTTTGCCGGCGTGAACATCGATCAGTGTGTTATGACCACGCTGCAAGACGCCAATTTCCTCGGCTACGACTGCATTTTGCTAGAAGACTGCGCCGCCACCACCTCTCCTGAGTACTGTCTGCGGGCCACCCTTTACAACGTCAAGCAGTGCTTTGGCTTTGTTGCTTCCTCTGCTGATTTGCTGGCAGCTCTCCCCTCTTAGCGCTTTCCACTTTCCACCCACCCTCTCTTGAGGGGAGGATCCCGATGCAAACGCTCTCCCGCTGTGTGATCCCAATCGTCAAAACTCCTGCCGATTATCAGGCCTATCGCATCAGCCCCCACGACACCAATCGTCTGGCCATTGTGTTCGATCCTTCTCATGCTCAAGTCTCGCTAACGTTCTGTGTCGAGATTTTCGATGAGGGAGGCAGAACGCCCCCCAATCGCCATCAAATGGCTGTGGAAATGTTTTTCGTGCTCAAGGGGGAAGGTTTAGCTATTTGCGATGGGAAAGCGGCCCCCATCAAAACCGGAGACAGCATCCTGGTGCCGCCGACCGGTGTCCACGAAATCCACAACACCGGCCCTGGCCGTCTCTACGCCCTCTGTATGATGGTGCCCAACGAAGATTTTGCCGAGCTGATCCGATCTGGGATCCCTGCTGACTTGGACGAAGAGGATCTGGCAGTTTTATCTGGGGGCTGGAGAAGGGCTTGAGCCTCAAGTACTCCTGGAGACTTGGGCCTATTCCAACAGCGGTTCTTACCCCTTCTGTCTATCCCCTTGGAGCCAAGCTTCCCTCCCAAGGCAAGGGATTTTGGGCTTTAACGTAAGGTGCGGAATTCCCCACCGTCTATACGGTGGGGATGGATAGCACCCTCTGACTGATTCTGGATGTATT